>CAJAXK010000420.1 GCA_903946925.1 uncultured Bacteroidales bacterium
AGGGCGCGAAGATCACTTTCTAAATCCCCTTTTAATTTTATCTTCATGGTATTTTGATTTGATGGTTAAGTAATTAATTTTTTTTCGAGGTCAGGCAAACCGGATTTCTCCGGCCATCCTTATTTAGAATTATTCTTAATAATATACCGTTCTCAATGGTATGTGTTTACGTTTGCAAATTTTCCGCATGTGGTTTGTTCCTGGGCTTATACCATCCCAAAAACAAAGGCAAAAATCCGCGGTTTTTGACATTTCGATATTCCTCAAAACTCCGGCAACTTTTCCGCTCGTTTCCCATTGCGGCAAAAAAAGCAGATAAGGCAATTTATTTGCTTTTGCATACTCCACCGCCATTTTATCGGCTCCTCTTGCATTGCCTGAAAATATTGTAATTTCATAGCCGTTTTTCTTGCCAAACTGAATAATTTTATTTAGTTCGGTTTCCAACAGCAGGAGGTTAGAAAACCTCCTGCTCCCTGCTACTATCAGATTTTTTTTCATGCTCCCAAAGATGGATTATCAGGGTTGTTTTTTTTCTTTTTGATTTCTTCGCTTCCGTAAAGGTTCCGGATATCATCTAAAGACAATTTTTTTCCGTTCCTTTTATAATATTCATCGCCGTGCCAATACCAGGCAATTTTATTGCCTGAAAATTTAAACCCTGCGGTTTTAAGCTCCTCTTTGTTTGGGCGTGTGTTTCCTGTTACCCAAATCCATGACCCCATAATTTCAATATTTAGGCCAGATAAAACCAAAATTTCATCAATTTTGACCTTCATACTTTTACTTATTTCATGCTCGTAAAATTTGCGGCCTTCAGAAAAATTGGCGTTTCCGTTTATGAGGTTTTTGCTTAAATGTTCGTATTCGTTGTTAATTTCCTGCATGTCCTTAACCTGCCCGCCTTTATCGGGGTGGTTTTCCATGGCCAGTTTTCTGTACATTTTCCGGAGTTCCTCCAGCGTTTCAATGTTTTTGAACCATTTCATAAATCTGTTTTTTTTGGGGTTGTGTTTTTTTTGAAAAGGTGGCCCGGCTTTCGCCGGACCTGTTTTTTTAATGGTATTGCATTTGATATTGCTCTTCATCCCATTTACTCTCAAGGAATGCCCGGAAACTATCTTCCCCACATGACCGGCAATAAATTTTTTTAGTGCCTGGATAATAGTACACATTAACTCCTTTGTGCAGTTGGATCCCACATGTAGCACATGGGCAAGGGTATTTTAATTTAATCTCTCGGGGGTCGTTGTTAAAATTTCTTTTCATGGCTCTGTTTTTTTAAAATTAAATGATTCCTTCATCAGCAAATGAGTAGTAATTGTTATCACCCAAAATAATATGATCAATAACAGGGATGTCCATAATTAAACCCGCCTGTTTTATTTTTTTCGTAAGTTCAATATCTGCGTGGGATGGCTGTATTTGTCCGCTTGGGTGGTTATGTGCTAAAATCATTGCGGTTGCTGCTGCTTTTAATGCCGTTGCTAAAACAATTCTTTGATCTACAACGGTGCCGGTAATTCCGCCGCTGCTTACCTTCATCCAGCCGATTGTATTATTGGCACGGTTCAAATAAATTACTAAAAAGGTTTCGGTTAGTTCGATGGTGTCCTGGTCGAAAAATAATTTTAGCGCCTGGTAACTATCTTTTGAGGTTTTAATCTGCATTTTGTTTACATCTCCCCTCTTTAGTTTCAATTCGATTTCGGGGCAATTTGTTTTATACGTTTTCATTGGTTTGAATTTTTGAAAGTGAATAATTAACAAAATCCCATTACTATTAACCAGGAGGGAAAGCCGTACGAATCGTGGCCGTCTGGTTCTACGTCTTCACCAGTTATGGAAGGGCAAAACCCATCAAGGCAGGCCGTTTCCAGTTCGCTTTCGGTTATGGCGTGAAAATCGTTGAAATAAAGGGGTAATTTGGGATACTGAAGGAATACGGCCGGGCCGGTTTGCGGCAAACATTGTGCTTTGTGGTCTGGGAATTTTTCAGAAGGGAAAACGGTAAAATTTGCGCCTTTCGGGAATGTGCGCCCATCCTTCAGATTTAGCTCTCTTTTTAGGGTTGTTTTCATGGCTTCGTGTGTGTTTTTTCCTTTAAAGATAATACATAATAGATTGATATGCAAGTATATATACTTATTTTTTATGACATTTAACATTTCATTAACAATATTATTTACCCTCAATTATATTGACAAGAAAGCCAAAATACAGTATATTTAAAAACCGCTCGAAACCCTTTCGTTTTGAGCGGAAAAGTATTTAAAAGAGAAAATATTTTATTTTTCCGTTTTATATTGTTTTTCAGGGTATTGCATCAAATTTAATTCAAATTTGGTGCAATAAACTGAAGGTTGACCCGAAGCCCGCCCTACCGGAAAAAGCGAAAAAATGGCGGAAAAATAGGATATATGCACACATATCACATATATACAGTGCAATTTTGCCGTTTTTGGTCACCAATAACCGATTTACGGCATTTTTGCGCCTGTGGGGTTAATTTAGCGGTGTTTTTAGGTTTGGGATTATTTGATGGGCTGACAGGGTCGGCAATGGGGCAAAAAACGCTAAAAATTTCAAGGTTTGCGCTTTTGGGCTGGCTGGCTGTGTTGGTTGGAATACGGCGCAAAAAAAAGCAAAACAAGGTTGGCGATTTTGGTCAATTAAAGCCGATATTGGCACATTTGCGCCTTTGTAGTGGTTTGGGAGGGCTGGCGGTTTGGGTGTGCTGGATGGGCAGGCACTGTCGGCAAAAGGGCAAAAAATGCCCTTGAAAACTGCCCTGCGGGCAGTCCTAAGCAATGGGTTCAGCTTGCTGAACACCGCTTG
>CAJAXK010000421.1 GCA_903946925.1 uncultured Bacteroidales bacterium
GCAGGTGCTTCAATGGCCCAAAAACTTGGTAATCAGCGAATCCCCTTAATCGGAACCCCCGCGCCATCGTTTAAATCGCAATCAACAAACGGTCCGGTGGCTTTTCCCGATGATTATGGAAAGCAATGGAAAATCCTATTCGCCCATCCTCGCGATTTCACCCCGGTTTGTTCGTCAGAAATACTGGAACTTGCCTACCGGCAGGAAGAATTCAAAGATCTTAACACTCAGCTTTTAGTGCTTTCGGTCGATAAGCTGGTTTCGCACCAAAACTGGAAAGCCGATCTGGAACAAATTGATTACAAAAGCCATGGCAAGTTGAAAATCAACTTCCCACTGGTTGTTGATAGCTCGTTTGCAATCAGCGACAGCTATGGCATGCTCGATACCAAATCTGGCAGGGGCAAGAGCGTTAGGGGCGTTTTTTTCGTTAATCCTGATAACGAAATCAGTGCATTCTATTTCTATCCCGTTGAAGTTGGTAGGAATACAGATGAAATAATCCGGACGCTGAAAGCCTTACAAACCAGCTATACACAGGATGGAGTGGTGATTCCGGCAAACTGGCAACCGGGCGATGATGTTATGATTCCGTTTCTTACAGTTGAAGACAAAGAAGAACTGAAAAAACCAAACTCTAAGGTACATTACATTAACTGGTATATGATTTATAAAAAGAGCAAGTAAAATTCAATCAATTCATTATCAAGTTAATGTCAATCAGTCAAGTATTAAGGTAAAAATCAATATGAGTATCACAAAATATCTTTTCCTGCCTTTTTTGCTGCTTTCGTGTTTCAGCAGCTTTAGCCAGGCACAGCAAAATGCAACACAGATTAAGGGCTATATTTTCAATCCCGAGAAAACCCCGGCAATGTTCTCCACAGCCATACTGTTGAACCAGGATTCGGTTATAATTAAAGGCTTGTTAACCGGGGAAGACGGGGCATTTGTATTCGACAACATTAATGCTGGCAAATACTTGGTTAAAGTAACCAACATCGAGTTTAAATCGTATGTTTCAAAACCGATACTGCTCAAAAAAAACGAAACAATAGTGTTCGATTCTATCATACTGGTAACCAATTCGTTTAAACTGAATACAGTGGAGGTTGTTGGCCGCAAAGCCATGGTTGAGGTTCGTGCCGACAAAATGGTATTCAATGTGGCCAGCAGCGCAAATTCATCGGGCAACAATGGTTTGGAACTGCTTGGCAAGGCTCCTGGCGTTTTGGTAGATATGGACAACAACATCATCCTCCAGGGTAAATCGGGCGTTCAGATTTTTATTGATGGCCGTCCTTCTCGGCTTTCGGGAAGGGATCTTACCAACTTCCTGGAGAGCATCCGCTCCGATAATATCGAATCTATCGAAATAATCACCAACCCATCATCGAAATATGATGCCGAGGGCACCGGCGGGATTATCAATATTAAACTAAAGAAGAGTCAAAGCCTGGGTTTCAATGGAAATGTTATCGGCAATTATTCAAAAGGGGTTCTGCCCAGGGCCAATGTTGGCACCACGTTAAACTATAGCGGCAAGAAAATAAATTTGTTCAGTACGGTGAATTATTCCAACGACCGGTTCCTGGAACAAATAGACGAACAATCCTACCAGAGTGGTTATTTGATTGATAAGGAATCAAATGGCGAGACCCATAGGAAATCGTTCAATTTCTCGGCGGGGATGGACTACAAGTTTAACGCCAAACACTCGGTGAGTATGGATGGAAGGGCATTTATAAACAGGGGCTACCGCGATGTAGCGAGTAGCACCGGCATTTACGATTCGCTGAATACGGCGGAAGGTGAAATACTAAAAGCCCAGGTTCTTGATACTATGCCAAGCGAGAATTATAATTTCAATTTTAATTACCGTTACATTATCGACAGCACTTCAAACCTCTCGACAGAATTTAGTTTTGGAAAGTATTCAAGCAACAGCAACACCTTCCAGCCCAACAATTACTACAATGTAAGCAGCGATTCGCTTCTACGTACCGTAAATAATAAATTTGATGCGGCTACAGAAATAGATCTATGGTCAGTTTTGGTTGATTATGAAAAGAGGTTTAAGAAATTTACCTTAACTTCTGGAGGGAAGTATTCGTATATCAGTACCGACAATCAACTTGAATTTTATACTTATAAGGACGGGGTTCCGGTTCTCGATATTACCAAGAGCAACAGTTTTACTTACCTCGAAAAGGTTGCGGCTCTTTACGCCATAATTAATGGTTCACTCAGCGATAATATCTCATTCAATGCAGGGGTGCGGATGGAAAGCACTTCATCGCTGGGCAGCCTCATAAGTGAGATACCTACCAAAGATAACGAGGTACAGCGAAGTTACACAGATTTGTTCCCTAACGTAAGCATATCATACGACAACAAGAAAAACTCTGTGCTGAGTGCAAGTATCGGTCGGCGCATCACACGGCCCAATTACCGCGACCTCAACCCTTTCGAATCCAGGCTCAGCGAATTATCGGCATGGAAAGGCAATCCTTTTCTAAACCCCAATTATATCACAAATTACCAGCTTACCTACTCGTATAAGCGTAAACTGGTAATTTCGAACACCTACAGCGTTACCCGCGACTTTTTTGCCAATGTTTTCGGAATCAGCGATGAAACAGGAAGTACGCTGTCGCCACAAAACCTGCAACGCGCAATCAATAACGGGCTATCGGTTAGCTATCCGCAAAAAGTGCTCAAATGGTGGGATTTAACGGCTTTTCTGGTTTACAATTATTCAGCATTCAACGGCGAAATGGGCACCACAGTTATTGACTTGGATGCTCATATTTATAATGTCAGGCTGCAGAATAATTTTCGCTTGCCGGGGAAAGTTACTTTAGAGCTGACTGGTTTTTATTCGAGCCCCTTTATTTGGGGAGGCACTGTGAATGTTGAAGGCGGTGCAGCGATAAATTTTGGGATCAAAAAAGATTTCTTCGATAAAAAATTACTGGTTCAGGCAACCGGCAACGATATTTTCAAAGGACGGTCCGATTATTACTATACCAGCAATTACGGTGGAAGGTTTGTTGATGGCGTAATTACTTTTGACAACCGGCGCTTTGGAATTAATGTAACCTATAATTTTGGAAACCAGAAGGCCAAAGCCCGTCAGAAAAGCAAATCGGCCAATGATGATAACCTGAACCGGATTTCGAATTGATGTGAATCCGAAAGTTTGAGTCCATTCCGAAAAGACATTTTTTGCCGCTAAGTGTTACACTGAGCCTGCCGAAGTGGCACTAAATCTCTAAGTTTGACAGAGTTTATAGTGCTGATTAACAATACTCTGTGTACCTCTGTGCTCTCAGCGCTGCTTCGGCAGGCTCAGCACATCGCTCCGTGGTTTTCTTTATTTTAGGGTTATCGGATATGACCAAATATTAACCGGAAAATATTTTAAATTGACCAAGAAAAGGTTAAAATCTACTGAACCATTGTTCCAGGTTTTGAGCCGAAATATCAATAATTTTAGATATCTAAACTGTTAAATCCATTGCCTTAACAGTTTTTTAACACGAAAATAAAACTAAAATGTTAAAAATAGGAATTTTTGCTTTAATTTTGTGAAACGGACACATCGCTTTTTGTAAATACGAAGTTGTTTCCGGCATGTTTGTCTGCCTTGCTTTCCCTATTAATTTTTACATATCGGATATTTACATTTACTAGTACTACTGCTTTTTCCCTCGCTCTGCGCCTGAAATAAATACTTAATGGAAGAACAAAATAAGAAGTACCACACATAAAAAGACACCAACCGATTTTAACATTTAATACCCAAGGATCATGAAAAAACATCTACTTTTCGTACAAACTTTACTTTTCGTCCTCTTTTTTTATAACCATGCCAGTGCTCAATATTGCACGCCTACATTCACCAATGGATGTGCCGGTGGTTATGGGATCACATCCTTCCAGTTTGGGGATTTAAACCAGGGGTCAATACTATGCGAAGGTACGCCAGAGTATTATCAGGATTTTACTGGTATAAGTGCTGATTTTGCCCAAAACGGCATTTATGATATTTCGGTTCAGGCGGCTGATTATGGGGGGGATATTTCTATCTGGATAGATTATAATAATGACGAAGTATTTGACAACTCAACGGAACTGGTCTCGCAGTTTTTCTGTCCTTCTTTTAGCACAACTTCAACCTCAATTACCATTCCGGGAACTGCCAACCTTGCTGCCACGCGTCTCAGAATTATGTCGTCAACAAACGGTTTGCCGATTGACCCTTGCTTCGATCCCGGTTATGGAAACTGTTGTGATTTTTCGGTTAACATTGTAGCTCCTGTTACGGCGCCTTTTGTTAGCACTTTTTCAGCAACCGATATTTCGGCAATTGGGGCTATATTTCATGGTTCAATAAATGCCAATAGTTTTCAAACCCATTCCAGGTTCAATTATGGTTTTGCTGGAAGTTATACTGAAGGAGCATCCGGTAATCCTTTTACTATAACCGGTAACACTGATACTGATGTTGCTGCAAC
The DNA here is from genome assembly GCA_903946925.1 of uncultured Bacteroidales bacterium. GTDB lineage: Bacteria > Bacteroidota > Bacteroidia > Bacteroidales > UBA4417 > UBA4417. The sequence continues at coordinate 4,521 of CAJAXK010000421.1, forward strand.
GATTACAGGCTTGGTTCCAAGCACACTTTACAATTACGAATTAGTTGGGTACGGCCCCGGAGGTTCAGTTTCAGGCGGAAATGTGGAATTTACAACTTTGTCTATACCACCCACAGTTGAAACCTTGAACGCAACCGAAGTTTCGGGTATCTCGGCCATATTGAATGCAAATGTAAACGCCAACAATTTGGATGCAACCGTGATGTTTGAATATGGTTTCGACGATACTTATGGTTCCTCAGTAATTGGAAATCCGTCAGATATATCAGGGTACAGCGTTCAACACATATCAGCTCCGTTAACAGGATTGGCGATGAACAGTACCTATCATTACAGGGTAGTTAGCACCAATTCGGAAGGTACAAGCTATGGCAACGATATGACGTTTACCACATTGGAAACCCAGTATTGTATCCCTTATTTTAACTACGGATGTAGCGAATTTAATATAGGATTGACTTATTTTGAACTTGAAAGCTTTTCGCAGAATATCGTATGCGAAGGCACACCTGATTATTATCATGATTATACCCTATCTACATACACCGATCTCGCCAAAAATGGTTATTATGTTATTTCGGTCAGGGGTGGGTACGGCAACGAGTACCTCACGGTTTGGATTGATTACAACCAGAACAACTATTTCGATGGTGGATCCGAATTGATTGGAAACGTTTTTTGCAATAATAATACTGATATTTTCACTATCCCGTTTACAGTTTCTGCAGGGGCGCTTACGGGTTCCACAAGGCTAAGGGCTACAACAAGTTATTATAGTTATCCATCGAATGCTTGCAGTTCAAAGGATTATGGCAATTGTTCCGATTTTACTGTGAACATTGTTGATGAATTTGCACCTCCTATGGTGCAAACCTTTGATGCAACGGGTATTATGGCAAATGGCGCCACCTTGAATGGGTTGATAAACGATAACGGGAACCTTACACATGCCGTTTTCAATTATGGTTTGACCACCTCGTATGGGAATAGCCAGGAAGCAGTCCCGGCAACCGTTAGCGGAAATGTTGATACAGATATTTCGGCTGCCATTACCGGATTAAGCCCTAATAAAACCTACCATTACGAAGCTGTCGGTTATGGTGCAGGAGGCTATGTTTCGGGCGGTGATTTACAGTTTACAACAGACATTGCACCACCTATTGTTGCAACAGAAACTGCTACCATGGTTTCGGGGGCAACTGCAATGTTGAACGGGACCGTAAACGCCAATAATTTGTCCTCGGATGTTTTCTTCGAGTATGGGTTGGATAACACTTATGGTAATACAATTGACGGTACTCCCTCAGGTTTAACCGGAGTTTCAGATGTTTCAGTTTCTGCAATGATTGCAGGGCTTGAACTCAACACAACCTATCATTACCGGGTCTATAGCACAAATGCAGCGGGCACCTCTCCCGGGGATGATATGACATTTACCACCTTGGCTACTCCTTATTGTATCCCAACCTATTTATATGGCTGCACTAATGGTGAAACTACCTATGGGTTGAGCCATTTTGAGCTGAATACTCTTTCCCAATCAATATTATGTGAAGGAACGCCTAATTATTACCATGACTATACTGTTCTTGCAAGTACCGACCTTGCCAAAAACGGTTATTATACCATTTCGTTACAATCAGCTTATTATGATCATTATGTAACGGTTTGGATTGATTATAACCAAAACAATGTTTTTGAAGCAGGTAGCGAAACAGTAGGACAAGTTTATTGTAGCTATCCAGGGGATACTTATAATATACCTATTAACATTCCTGAAACTGCTCCGAATGGGCCAACACGGCTCAGGGTAATGTCGCGATATTATTATCCAACATATAATTATCCTAACGATCCTTGCTCCGAAACTGAAGAAAAAGGGAATTGTTCCGATTTTACTGTTAATATAATTGATGCCCTAGCACCACCAACTGTTATAACACAAGCAGCTTCAGGCATAACACCAACCGATGCTGTACTGAATGGCACAGTTAATGCCAATGACAATACAACTCAAACCGAATTCCATTATGGTGTGGATATGACTTATGGCAATATTATTGCAGCAACCCCATCTTCGGTTACTGGGAATGTTGATACCGATATAAACGCCTCCATTAGTGGATTAAATCCAAATACTGTTTATCATTATAAAGCAGTAGGGTTTGGCCCGGGAGGAAACATTTCCGGAAGTGATACTTCATTCACCACAAGTTCAATTCCACCAACTGTTTATACTTATGCAGCTACGAACATCAACGGAATATCTGCAACATTAAACGGAGGGGTGAACCCGAATAATTCTTTGACGAATGTTTATTTCGAATACGGCCTTGATGCAACCTATGGTTCTACTATTAATGGTGATCCATTGAGTATAAACGGAAATTATGAGCAATCCATATTTGCCAACCTGACCGGACTTGAATTGAGCACAACCTACCATTACAGGATAGTGGCCACCAATTCGGCTGACACTACCTTCGGCGAGGATATGACATTCTCCACTTATAATACATTATATTGTGTGCCAACTTATTATACGGGATGCAATACCTACAATATGGGTTTGGATTATTTTGAATTGAATACTATTTCCCAAACCATCTTATGTGAAGGGGTGCCAAGTTATTACCACAATTTTGCTGTTTCAACCGATCTTACTATTGGTGCTACTTATACTATTTCGGTAAGTACCGGCTATTACTGGGGTGATGAGCATGTAAAGTTCTGGATTGATTACAATCACGACAATATTTTTGATATAGCGAGCGAATTAGTTGGCAGTACATATTGCAGTAATTCATCTACAATCTATACCGTTCCCCTTATTATACCAGCTTCCGCTTTAACAGGTGCAACCACGCTTAGGGCATTGACGAGCTATAGTGGTTACCTATATGATCTTTGTGGGTATAACGAGTATGGCAATTGTTCCGATTTTCAGGTAAACATCTTACCATCCATTCAGCCACCAACTGTAACAACAGCTATTACTACTCCTAACGATGAATGTACGGCAACATCGGGAGGAAATGTAACCGATGAAGGTGGCAGTCCGGTAACTGAAAGAGGGGTTTGCTGGGGTTTATCAGTTAATCCGGTTTCTACAGATTTCCACACAACAGATGGAACGGGTGCAGGTAGTTTTGTTAGTGATATAACCGGCTTAAGTGCAGGAACAACCTACCATGTGCGCGCTTATGCTACCAATAGCTTTGGTACTACTTATGGCGATGACCTTACATTTACAACACCAGCACCGGAAATTACCGGGATTCCGGCAGTATGTGCTGGAGCTACTACAACCTTATCTTGTGTACAAACAGGAGGGACTTGGGCCAGTGAATCAACTGGTATTGCAACAATTAATGATCCTTCAGTTGGTATAGTTACTGGTGTGGCTGAGGGTCAGTCCCTCATAACTTACACTTATGTAAATTCAAACGGTTGTACATGCTCTGTTTCAGCATTAGTCTCTGTATTTACCCCACCTGCTTTGCCGAATCCGGTTACAGCAACCCCATCATCCATTTGTTTAGGACAAACTTCAAATCTTAACGCCACCTCTGGCAATAATACTATACTCTGGTACACATCGCCCACAGAAGGTGTTGCAATTGGCAGCAGTGCAAGCGGTTCCAATTTTCCGGTTTCGCCAGAAAGCACTACAACCTTTTACGCTGAGGCAAGTGTAGTAGCAGGTAGCAATTCCCAGACTTTTGATTATACGGGTAATTACCAAACATTTACTGTACCGGCTGGTGTGTACTCAGTAACCATAGATGCATTCGGAGCAGAAGGTAACGGGGAAAGTCCAGGTTTGGGAGGAAAAGCAAGTGGTACTATGTCTGTTACTCCTGGCCAATTGCTATATGTAAATGTTGGCGGTCAGGCAGGTTACAATGGTGGAGGAATAGGACATGCTAATACTATAAGGAATGGCGGAGGTGCTTCAGACGTTAGAAACGGGGCAAATGCTTTGGCAGACCGAGTAATTGTTGCTGGAGGTGGAGGCGCTAGTTCTGGCTATCAAGGTGGTGCTGGAGGTGGCGGTACAGCTATTGGAACTAATTTTGTTGGTGGAGGAGGCGGTGCCGGATATGGCGGAAATGGAGGAGTAGGTGGGGTTAACGGTGGATATGGGAATTCTTCTTGCCACTCAGGCGGTGCTGGTGGCGGTGGCCTCAATAGCGGTGGAAGCCCATCCTGCAATACTTGCTATACAAACACATGCGGCACAGCAGGGTCCTTTGGACAAGGAGGAAATGGAGATACATGGGAAACTGGAACTTGTTATAACTACTATGGTGGAACATCAGGTGGAGGTGGCGGTTATTATGGTGGAGGAGGAACTTCTACGGGCAATTGTGGTGGCGGTGCAGGCGGCGGCGGTTCGTCGTGGACTGGCACATTAGCCAATCCATATTTCGAGGCAGGAGTTAGAAATGGCAATGGCCAGATAGCACTTTCGTGGTCTTCAGCCAATCCAAATTGTGATATTGCTAGCAGGACGCCTGTAACGGTAACCGTGAATCCAATCCCAACCCCTTCTATTACTGGTCCAACTGTGGTAACTGCTGGATGCACAGTTGAATATAAGACCCAGCCAGGTATGGAATCCTATTTATGGACTGTATCTTCAGGCGGAACAATTGTTTCTGGCGGCTCTACAACTGATTCAACAGTTATTATTTCTTGGCATACTGCTGGAAACGATACGGTTACTGTCAATTATAATACTTCATTTGGCTGTTCAAATAGTGTAGCAGCATCAATAAATATAACTGTAAATTCAAGCCCAGCAATAACTGGTACACAGTCAGTTTGTGTTGGTTCCACAACAGTACTGGCCTGTGTAGCTACAGGAGGAACCTGGAGCAGTGCTTCACCGGGAATTGCATTAATTGATGATCCGGCAGTTGGCATTGTTACAGGTGTGTCTGAAGGGCAGGCGATAATTACATATACTTACTTGGCATCAAGCGGATGTACCAGCTCGGTTTCTATTCCAGTTTCTGTGTTAAACATGCCTGCTTCACCTGATCCGGTTACAGCTACACCATCGGCTATATTTTTAGGTGCTTCTTCAAATTTGAATGGAACTTCCGCAAACAATACAATTCTTTGGTACACCACCCCAACAGATGGTACACCTTTAGGAGGCAGCCCGAGCGGGGTTGATTTTACTGTTACCCCTGATACCACAACCACATATTATGCTGAAGCAGTGGTAGGTATCGAAAATTCACACACATTCGAATATTCCGGATCCATAGTTCCTTTTACAGTTCCGGCTGGAGTATATTCTATCAACGTTGAAGCCAAAGGTGCACAGGGTGGATCAGGTTCTTCAGCAGGTGGATTGGGTGCTTACGTCAAAGGTTCCATTTCGGTTACGCCAGGTCAGGTTTTAAAAATACTTGTTGGTGGAAAGGGTGGCAATGGTGTGCAAGGTGGAGGCGGCGGAGGTAGCTTCGTTGTCAGCAGTACCGATAGCCCTTTAATTATTGCTGGTGGCGGAGGCGGCGGCTACTATAGTAGTTATTCTTATGGATATTCCAATGCTGATGGAAGCGTAGGCAATTCTGGAAATCCTGGTGTATGCGGAGCTTGTTACACAGTAGGTGGTTCAGGCGGTTCAAGTGGTTTGGGCGGTGGATGCGCCCCACAATACAGTTCATCTACTCAAGGTGCTGCCGGTGGAGGATTTTTAGGCAATGGCTCCAATTGCATTGGACCAGTTGGAGGTAAATCTTTTGTGAATGGCGGAGCAGGTGGTGCTGGTTATGGCCCCGCTGGAGCAGGTGGTTTTGGTGGCGGTGGCGGTGGTGAATGGGTTGGCATGACTGGTGGCGGCGGTGGCGGCGGATATTCCGGTGGCGGCGGCGGGACTTATTATGGTGTTGGCGGCGGCGGCGGCTCATTCAACGCAGGTTCAAACCAAACCAATATAGCAGGAAATAAAGTAGGCAATGGTCAGGTAATACTTTCATGGACTCCAATAGTATCGTGTTCATTGGCTACAAGAACACCAGTAACAGTATTGGTGAGTATTGAACCCCCAACAGTTGTTACCACTGCTGCAACCAATATTTCCGGTTTATCGGCTGTGCTGAATGGTACGGTAAATGCGAACAATTCAGCTACAACTACTTACTTTGAATACGGATTAACGACAACCTACGGTTCCAGTTTAGCGGCAACCCCGGCAAGCGTTTCCGGTAATAGTCCTGTAACAATTTCTGCAAACGTTTTAGGGCTTGCTTTAAATTCAACTTACCATTTTAGGGCAGTCGGAATAAATGCCGGAGATACTACATTTGGAAATGACATGACATTTAACACTTTAGTGACTCCTTATTGCCTTCCAACCTATAATACTGGATGCAATATTCACAATATGGGACTTTCAAATTTTACGCTTACCACAATAAACCAGGCAATTACCTGCACTGGTGTCCCGAATTATTACCACGATTTCACCAATGATACAGCAAGCTTGCACAAGAATGGAAATTATTCCATTTCGGTATCAACTCCCGGTTATTATGGGCAGTATGTTGTGGTTTGGATTGATTACAACCAAAACAGTTTTTTTGATGTTGCAAGCGAATTGGTTGGTCAAGGCCATATCAACGGCTATTCCAGTTCAATAATTCCGATAACCATTTCGGCAACTGCGTTAACAGGATCAACGGTTCTAAGGATAATGGCAAATTATGATGGTTATGCGTATCCTGCCAATCCTTGTGGTTCGTATGAGTATGGAAATTGCAGCGATTTTACGGTTACTATTCTCCCACCAGCTACTCCTCCTACAGTTACATCAATTGCCGCTACAGGGGTTACAGCTAAAGAAGCAGATTTAAACGCAACGGTTAATGCAAACAACTATCTTACAAATATTGTTTTTAACTGGGGAACAAGTGTTTCGTATGGGAATACTATTTCAGGAACTCCAGCAACAGTTTCAGGAAACACCGATACAACCGTAACAGCGGCTTTAACAGGGTTGACCCCTAGCCAAACATATCATTTTCAAGCAGTAGGCACAGGTGATGGTGGATTGGTAAATGGAGGCGATATTGCTTTCACAACAGTTGCTTTACCTCCAACGGTTGTTACCGGATCTTCGAGTTACATTTATAGCACGGTTGCCACTTTGCATGGTACGGTTAACCCGAATAACCTTGCATCATCGGTTTCGTTTGAATATGGGTTGACAACGGCTTATGGCTCAACAATTTCAGCCACCCCAGCTTCACTTTCTGGATATTCAGTCCAATCCGTAACTGGCAGCCTTACAGGGCTTGTACTAAATACAGTTTATCACTACCGTATTGTAAGTATTAATTCTGTTGATACATCGTATGGTGATGATATGACTTTTACTTCCTCGCCTACACTTTATTGTATCCCTACCTTTAACACTGGTTGCAATGTCCACAATATGGGCTTATCGTATTTCGGGCTTAACACCATTGCCCAAGCCATCACCTGTACGGGGAACCCTAATTTCTATCATAATTTTTATCCACTTTCGACTGATCTGAATATTAATGGTGATTATACAATTACAGTATCAACACCAGGTTATTACGGCCAATATGTTAAGGTTTGGATTGATTACAACCAAAACAATGTTTTCGATGGGGCACCAGAAATAGTAGGCCAAGGACACATTAACGGATATTCAAGTGCCACTATACCAATTACCATTTCTGCTACAGCACCGACAGGTATTACCGGATTACGTGTAATAGCCACTTACGATGCTTACGGATATCCAACAAATCCATGTGGAAGCTATGAGTATGGAAACTGCTCCGATTTTTCGGTAAACATACTTCCTGCACTTACCCCACCAACCGTTATTACGATGGAGGCCTCCGAAATTACCGGTCATACAGCAGTAATGAATAGCACTGTTAATGCAAATGGCTACTTAACAAACGTTGCTTTTAATTATGGTTTAACTACAGCTTATGGCTCAACATTGGCTGGTGTACAAAGCCCTGTTATAGGCAATACTGATACCATCGTAAATGCACCTCTAACAGGTTTACTGGCTAATACTACCTATCATTACAAGGCTTTCGGTACCGGCGTTGGAGGTACAATTTATGGTTTGGATACATCATTTGTCACCAGTATGATTCCGCCTGATGTAGTTACCACAGGTGCTACCAATATTGCAGGTCTTTCAGCTTACCTGAATGGAACTGTTAACCCTAATAATTTGCCTTCAACCATTTCATTTGCGTATGGACTCACAACTGATTATGGCGACACAATTGTTGGTACCCCATCCAATGTTTCTGGCTCTACCACGCAGGCGTCAACCGCGTTTATTTCGGGGCTTACCATGAATACCTTATATCATTACCGGATAATCAGTGCCAATTCGGTTGATACTTCTGTTGGTAACGATATGACATTTACAACCTTGCCAACCTTGTATTGCATCCCTACTTATCAAAACGGATGTAACGCTCCATGGTATATGGGATTAACTTATGTTGGGTTAAATACAATTTCCCAATCAATTCCTTGTACAGGCTCTCCAAGTTATTACCACGATTACACAACTTCTTCAACTGACCTTGCGCGCAATGGTTCTTATTCCATAGCAGTTCAAACTGGAAGTGGATATGGATTGTACATAAATGTATGGATTGATTACAACCATAACAATTATTTTGACGGGGCAAGCGAAATTGCCGGACAAGGCCATATTAATGCAAACTCTTCTACCACCATACCAATTACGGTTTCTGCAACTTCACTTGTAGGCGAAACCCGGATAAGGATCATGTCCAATTACGATGGGTCCGGCTACCCAAGTAATCCTTGCGGTTGGAACTATTATGGCAATTGCTCCGATTTTACTGTCAACATTCTTAACCCAGGCCCGCCGATTGTTGCCACCAAGGCTGCTTCACAGCTTAATGTGGGCAGTGCAACACTCAATGGTTTTGTTACCGCCAATTATTTTGAAAGTACTGTTTTGTTCGAGTATGGCCTCACCGATTCTTATGGCTCCACAATTGCAGGTTCGCCTTCCCCATTAAATGGAGGTGTAAACACGGCAGTTTCGGCAACTTTGACTGGCCTTGATGTAAATACAACCTACCACTACCGTATTTCTGCAACCAATTCGGCTGGCACTACCCCTGGCAACGATACCACCTTTACTACCACGCCAACCGCTGTTTTCAATGTTACCGGAGGTGGTTCGTATTGTAGCACCAGTGCAGGTTTGAGTGTAGGCTTAAGCGGTTCGGAGGTTAATGCTACCTACCAATTGTTTAAAAATTCTGTTGCCGAAGGCAGCCCAATATCTGGCACAGGAAGTGCATTGTCATGGGATAACCTTTCAAACGGCACCTATACCATTGAAGCTACAGCACCAGCAGGAAGTTTATTTATGACCGGTAATGCTGTAATCACATCGTACAATTACCCAGTTTCGATTACCATATATGCCTCGGCGTACACAATTTGCCCAGGTACATCGGTAACCTATACAGCCTACATCGGCAATGGTGGCACTGCACCCGTTTATAAATGGATTGTAAATGGCGATACCGTTGGTACAAATTCGAATCAATATGCGTTTAGCCCAAGCAGCGGTGATCAGATTCGCTGCATGTTGGTTTCCAATGTTGCATGTCCTACAGGCAACCCAGTTCTGTCTAATACAATTACCATGAGTGTTTCGGCACCGGTACCAAGTATTTCAGGCTCTAATTTGGCTTGTTTGGGTGTAACGGGGAATGCTTACTCAACGGAAATAGGCCAGTCCAATTATGTATGGAGTATATCGCCAGGTGGAACAATAACTTCGGGTGGCAACGGCAACTATTTTGTTATTGTAACATGGAATACTTTAGGTGCAAAAACTGTAAATGTAAATTATTCCAATAGCAGCGGTTGCTACGCCATTACGCCAACCGTTAAAAATATAATGGTTAACGAGGTACCTGTGCCAACCATTGCAGGCCCAGTATCAATGTGTACCGGTTCAACCGGAAATATTTATACTACCGAACCTGGCATGACCGCTTATACATGGAATGTTTCCGGCGGTACTATTACAGCAGGTTCTGCAACCAATCAAATAACAGTTACCTGGAACACTTCTGGTCCTCAAACCGTAAGTGTAAACTATTCGAACGGATGTACAGCGGCCACGCCAACAGTATATGATGTAACTGTTAATCCATTGCCAACTCCAAACGTAACAGGCCCAACAGAAACATGTATCAATTCAACAGGGAATGTTTATTCAACCGAGGCTGGAATGTTATCATATAATTGGAGTGTTTCTGCCGGAGGCACAATTACTTCAGGTGGTTCGGCAACAGACAATACTATTACTGTAACTTGGAATACAACCGGAAACAAAACGGTTACTGTGAATTATGCCAATTCTTTTGGCTGTACTGTTGCTGCCCCAGGTGTTGCCAATGTTACTGTTAACCCAATACCAGTCCCAACTTTGACTGGAACATCTACAATTTGTGATTTCCCATCAATAGGGAATACGTACACAACTGAGGCAGGTATGAACAACTACATTTGGGTAGTGTCTGCCGGTGGCACAATCAGCTCTGGCGGATCTGTAACCGATAATACAGTTACAGTTACTTGGAATGAAAGTGGTCCTCAAACAGTTAGTGTTTCTTATTCAGCAGCAGGTGGTTGCACACCTTTAACACCTACTGTATTGAATGTGAATGTAAATTCGCTACCAGAAGTTATCATCTCCGCTACTACAACCGCTTGCCAAGGCGATACGGTTACTTTTACAGCTTCCACAGTAAATGCTGGAACCAACCCTGAATTCCATTGGTTTGTAAATGGGTCGCCTGCTGTTTCCTCATTCTGCGAAGGGGCTTTATCTAATGGTTTGATTGCTTATTATCCTTTCAACGGGAATGTAAACGATGCAAGCGGTAATGGAAAAAATGGAACAAACACTGGCGCAACTTTAACAACCGACAGGTTTGGAAACCCTAATTCCGCTTATAATTTCAACGGAACGAGCAATCGTATCAGTATTCCTTTGGATATTAATGTAGGGGTTCATCCACAATTAACTATGCTGGCTTGGGTAAAACCCTCAGCCATAAACCCAATAAGGACAATAATTTCACACGATAACAGCAGTTTCGACCGATCGCTTACTATTGACAATAGAGGAAGTGGAACCGGTTATTCCTGTTTCCGCGGAGGTGGAGTTTTAGGTTCGTTCCCTGCTTCAGTAGGAGTATGGGCACAGGTTGCTGTTAAATATAACCAGGCAACCAATTCTGCTACCTTATATTCGAATACATCTTCCTTAACAAGTTCAACCTCCTTTGGTACAGGTTACACCTATACATGGATCGGGGGAAATCCGGGATACGGTGAGTATTTCAGCGGTGTAATTGATGATGTAAGGGTTTACAATCGTTTGCTTACCAATGACGAAATTGTTGCCCTCTATAATAACAACACAAGCGATTCCACTTTCTGTTATGTTCCTAATGATGGTGATATCGTAACCTGCGTTGTAACAAGCAGTGCTGGGTGCAACGATACCTCAAATGCAATAAATATGTCGGTGCTCACAGCTCCGAACCCAACAGTTACTGGTCCGGCTTCTGTTTGTCAGAATACACAGGGTAATGTTTATTCCACCGAAAGTGGAAAGGACAATTACCAATGGACGGTATCAGCGGGCGGAACAATTGAATCTGGTGGTACAACCAACGACAATACAATAACAGTTACCTGGAATGCTTCAGGGGCACAGCTTGTAACTGTAAATTACAGTGATCCAAATGCATGCTTCTCTTCTGTTCCCGCCAATTATCCGGTTACCGTAAATGCCTTACCAGTTCCTGCAATTACAGGATTTTCAAGTGCTTGTGTAGGTTCAACCGGAAATGTTTATAGCACAGCAGCCGGAATGACTGATTATTTCTGGAATGTTGTTGGCGGCACCGTAACTGCTGGTGGAACACCTACTGATAATACCGTTACAGTTACTTGGGTATTAGAAGGACAAGGAAGTGTAAGTGTAAATTATTTAGATGGCAATGGTTGTACAGCAGCATTGGCTACTGTTAAAAACGTGGAGGTTTATGCCATACCTGAACCATCTATATTAGGGTCATCAACAGTTTGTGTTGGTGGTACTAGTGTTACCTACACCACTGCAGGAGGCTATAGCAATTATGTATGGTTAGTTTCTGCCGGAGGCACGATAACTTCAGGTGGAAGCAGCAGCAGCAATTCAGTTCATGTGGTTTGGAACACAGTTGGAGCACAAACGGTAAGCGTTAATTACAGCAATGCCGCAGGTTGCCCAGCACCAAGCCCATTCGTGCTTGATGTAACAGTTAATCCTCGTCCTGTTCCTACAATAAATGGCCCAACGCCAGTTTGTGTAAGGTCAACCGGGAATACATATATCACCGAAGTAGGTAATACCAACTATTCATGGTCGGTTTCTGGTGGTACAATAACTGCTGGCGGATCTGCATCCGACAGTTTCGTTACAGTTACATGGAATTCGGCAGGAGCCAGGACACTAAGCATTAACTACACAAATGCTTTATCTTGTTCAGCCATTTCCCCAACTGTTTACAATGTAACGGTAAATCCTGCACCTGTTCCAAGCATTACCGGACCGGGGTCAATTTGCGGCATACCTTCAATTGATAATTCATATACTACCGAAGCCGGGATGACTGGATACATCTGGACAGTTTCGGATGGTGGGGCAATTACAAGTGGCGCTGGCACAGATGCCATAACAGTTGAATGGCTTACCACGGGTGCAAAAACTGTAAGTGTAACTTATGCCAATGGCAACGGTTGCACACCTGCAAATCCAACGGTTAAAAATGTAAACGTTGAGTCAATCCCTGTTCCAACCATTTCAGGATCAGCATTGATTTGCGGTTTCCCATCGGTAGGGAATGTATATACTACCGAGTCTGGCAAAACAGGATATACCTGGACAATTTCTGCTGGTGGTACCATAACTTCTGGTGCTGGTACACGTTCCATTACTGTAACCTGGTCGGAAGCAGGGCCACAAAATGTTAGTGTAAATTACACTTCGGCAATAGGTTGTCTGCCAACAGACCCTGCAAATATGGGTGTAAATGTTTATCCGTTTGTTGCTTCTACTATTGTTGGCCCAAGCGGAATGTGCGGAATCCCTTCAAACCAGAATACTTACTCAACGGTTGATGGAATGACGGGATACATTTGGACAGTTTCGTATGGCGGTACAATAACTGGTGGTCAGGGAACCGATTCAATTTCAGTAAACTGGACCACAGCAGGCTCAAAAACCATAACCGTTACGTACACGGATGCCAATGGTTGCTCGCCGGCAAACCCAATTTCAAGAACCATTGATGTTTATGCACTGCCTGTCCCGGTTATTACTGGAAGCAGTGCGATTTGTGATATACCATCAGTTGGAAATGTTTACACTACCGAAGCCGGAATGACTGGTTACAATTGGAGTGTTTCCGCTGGCGGCACAATTACCTCAGGCGGCACATCAACCGATAATTCGATAACCATAACCTGGACAGAACTTGGCAGCCAAACCGTAAGTGTGGGTTATACCAATTCGCACAGTTGTACCTCTCTCAAACCAACAGACAAACAAGTTGGCGTTTATTTGTATGTACCTGTAAGCCTTACGATTAATACAACTGGTAATCCAGCTTGTGAAGGCAGTTATGTAACTTTTAATGCAACGCCAACCAATGGTGGTTCATCCCCTGTTTACCAATGGAAAGTAAATGGAGTTAATGCAGGATGGAACAGTTCTTCATTCTGGTACGTTCCTGCCAATGGCGATAGTGTTAGCTGCGAAGTAAATTCCAGTTTACCCTGTACTACTGGTGATCCAGCCGCCTCCAATTCTATAAAAATGGTGGTGAACACACATCCTGATGCACCAATCGGCGGTGGGAACCAAACCGTTTGTTCAACCACTTTGCCAGCCTTGCTTACGGCAACACCTCCTGCGGGATGTGCAGTTGATTGGTACTACTATTCAAGCGGGGGCTACCTTTTGGTAAGCAACAATACGCTAAGTACTTCCACACAGGGAACTTACTATGCCGAATCGAGGGATTTGACTACCGGTTGCAGGAGCACAAGCCGCACCGCTGTTACGCTAATTGTAAATTCGGCAGTGAACTACTTTATTGATCTCGATGGGGACGGATATGGAAACCCTGAAATTTCTGTTCTTGAGTGTGTTTCGCCTCCTGGTTACGTTTTAAATGATCTCGATTGCAACGATAACGACCCCAATATCAATCCAGAGGATCAATACTTTGCCTACACAGGTAATGTAGGTTTTATAAGTTCCATAGTTTCCCCACAATCGGGTTCGCCTTATACAATTTTCCATTTTGCAGGCGATTATATTGATTCTACCAATGCCTTGCCAAGTGCAGGCTATCCAAGGTTGATGCTTGATTACGAAGGCAATGGAAGCTTTACGGATGCAAATGACCGAGTGGTAATTATGACTGCCTCCGATCCTACCGATAACTCCACCAACGATGGAAAACGTTACTTTACCGAGGTAACAGGATTAACTTATGGCACCAGTTGGAAATCAAAAATGGTGGTAAGTGGTGATGCGGGTTGTTTAACAGCCTTTGGGCCATTCAGTTATCCCGATGTTTTGCACGAACCTAATATTTACTTGTTTGCCAACGACATCAGCTTTAGCGATCCAAGTCCAGATCCTTCGCAAAGCATTACCGTTTCGGCAATAGTACATAACGAATCGGATTTTGCTGCCCAGAATTTCGTTTGCCATTTGATAAACCAATGGGACACTTTGATAGCTTATCCGGATGTTACGGTTGCAAATTTGAACCCACATGCAAGCACTACGGTACAATGGACAATTACAACCCCTGACGTTCCGGCTTGGTGCCCAATGCAGGTTACCATTGATTACACCGATGTACTTGATGAAAATAACGAGCTTGATAACACCGCTGTGCGTCCGTTTGTAAATGGTAACTATCAAGTTGCTGGTAGAATTATTGTACAGTCAGCAGTTTCCCCTGCAACGTCTTATGCTTACCAATATACTTACCTGTCGCTTTCAGGCAGGGCTTGGTACACCGATTTGGCCGTTCAGCTTACCGATTCCACTGTTGCAGGTGCCACCGTAGAGTTTACGGTAACCGAAACAGGGGAAACCTATTCGGGATATACCAATTCTTGGGGATATTTCAATATCTATTTCCCTGCACCTGATACTCCAGGCTTATATCATATTACCGGCTCGGTTACCGATTTTACCCTTACAAGGAACTTTACCAACGAGTTTACAATCCTTACCCCGATAATTCCGGAAACCAAACCAAACCTAACACTCAATTATTGCCATTCGGTTGATGTTCAGCCTGTAAACCCTCACACAGCAGCAAGTGTTACTTTGGTAGCCCATGTTTCAAACAATGGGAATGCCACGGCTACAGGCCCTATTGAAGTGCTGTTCAGTTATTCGACAGGTGAAACTTTCCTCGGCACTTATGCCGGTAACCTGAATGCGAACCAATCAGTCAATGTTTCGGTAACAGCCCCAACGCCCGCACCTACAACAACCGTTCTTACGGCTTTGGCCGATCCAAACAATACAATAGCTGAATGGACCGAAACGTTTGCCGATAATTCGTCAACCGATAACATGTGTTACGACTTCCAGCCTGTTGGTATTTGTGGCGGCAATTTCTGGGGGCAACATTGTGTTAATACGTCAACAGGTATTTATGTGGGTTTGAATTCGTATCATTTGTATGATGCAAGCCCTGTAGATGTGCTGTTTGAGGTAAGCGGCCCTGGCATTTCAGGATGGCAAAACCTGGGCACAGGTACATTGAACAATGTAACCCGCAACTGTTATTGTCCGTATGTTGTTGGCTTGCCTAACCCATACACCTTTGCCGAAGTTGGCATCTATACTTTTAGGATGACGGTTGACCCCAATAATGTTTATCCCGAATGTAGCGAAGCCAACAACGTGCTTGTTGTTACTGTAAATTCTGTTACATGCACACCTCCTGAAACCAAACCAAACTTGGCATTTGCTTATTGTTATGGTTTGCAGGTAACCCCGGTTAACCCTACCTTCCCAGGAATGGCTAATTTGGTTGCCAATATCACCAACAATGGTAATGCAACAGCCTTTGGCCCTATTGATGTCGAGTTTACCTATTCGGCAGGAACCTACACCGGTACTTATGCTGGTAACCTCACACCTGGCCAATCAGCAGCAGTTACAGTAGCTGCCCCACTTCCAGTGCCAGCAACTACCATATTGACTGCCGTAATTGATCCGGCTAATACGGTTGTTGAATGGAATGAAATAGATAACACTACTTCCGACAATATGTGTTGGGAATTCCAACCTGTGCCTCATTGCGGAACCAATTTCTGGTCGCGTACCTATTTGGTTGGGCAGTCTGCTTCCCTGTCGGTTGGGTTAAATGTTCAGCATTTATATGATGCCAATCCTGTAAAAGTGAAATTTGAAGTCAGTGGTCCAGGAATTGCCGGTGTTGTAAACCTTGGCAACGGTATTTTGAACAATGTAACCCGCAATTGCTGGTGCCCATGGAGTGTTTCATTAACATCGCCATTCACTTTCTTCGAGGCTGGTACCTATCATTTCAAAATGACAGCCGATCCAAACGATGATTACACAGAGTGTGATGAGACCAACAATATCCTCGAAGTTGATGTTGTGGTAATGAATGGAGCCGATATGCGGATACTTTCACAATTTATCAACCCTAATTACCTGAATCCAGGAGTTGGCGATTCGGTTTCACTGATAGTTTCTTACGAAAACATCGGGAATTCCAATGTTGACGATATCATGAAACTCAGGGTGAATGTTGACGAAGTGTTCCTGGATGAGGTTTATCCAGTTCCAGGTCTTGCTACTGGCGACCATGCATCTTTCGCAATCCCAACCAAATGGGCCAGCGATTTACCAGGAGCCCATGTAATACGTGCAATAATTGATTATGATCACCAGGTTCCGGAAATTAACGAGTCCAACAATGAGGCTACCCGTGCCATTATTGTCGGTGAATCTGCAAACCTCTATTTCCAATTGTTTGCCTCCTCCAATTCAAGTCCTAATGTTAACGATTACATTAATATCAATGCCCGTATCGGCAACAATGGGGATGTGGATGCCACTGCCAATGTGAAATTCTATTTCATAAATGATAGCGGTGATACAATTTCGGTTGGGCAAACACCTATTTCGGTAACTGCTCACGACAGCACATCAATTGTAATGCCTTGGACTGTTCTCGATCCATCAACAACCCTTGTCGGGAAAATTGTTGATGTAAATGTTCAGGAATTTAACCTTGAAGATAACATGGCTACCGATGTTCTTGGTGGTTTCGATGTTACGCTTACTTCAACGCCAGCATGTTATAAAACAAATACTGGTACTCTTACCGCCCATGTTTCCGGTGGTACCGCGCCTTACCTGTATGCTTGGAGCAACAGTGCGGCAGGTCAAACACTAACTGCTTACGCAGGTGATTATACAGTTACAGTTACCGACAATACTGGCCTGAATATGCATGCATCCGGAACTATTACCGAAGTTCCTTATGTAAACCCAAGCATTTCTGGTTCATCATCAGTTTGTACTGGTTCTACAGGAAATGTTTATTTCACCAACGAAGGGATGTCATCTTATGTATGGGGCGTTTCTGCTGGAGGCACAATTACTTCTGGTGGAGGGATTCACGATCATAGTGTAACCATAACATGGCATACCGAAGGCTTGCAAAATGTAAGTGTAAACTATACAAACCAATATGGATGTTCGGCTTCTTCGGCATCTAATTATGAGGTTACAGTCCTTCCTCTTCCTGTTGCAACCATAACTGGTCCAGCTTCAGCTTATGTGTTCACTACTGGTAACATTTATACAACCGAGCCTGGAATGTTAGCATATTCCTGGACACTTTCAGAAGGCGGTACAATAACAAACGGTATAGGTACAAACGAAATAACGGTTACTTGGACAATTGCAGGTCTAAATTCGGTAACAGTTTCTTATAGCGACGACCACCTTTGTACTTCAATCCCTGCTGTTAAGCCTGTAAACGTACTTTCGTTGCCAGTTCCAACAATTATTGGAAACGCGTCTATTTGCGGAGTGCCATCAGCTAATAACACCTACACAACCGAAGCCGGGATGAGTAATTATGTTTGGGCTGTTTCGGCTGGCGGACTGATAACTGCTGGTGAAGGAACAAATGAAATTACTGTAGAATGGACAGCCACAGGGGCACAAACTGTTTCTGTAACCTATATGGATAGCGAAGGCAATTCGCCATTAGCCCCAACTGTTAAAAATGTTGCGGTCGAAGGTAGGCCGGTTCCAACAATTGACGGACCTTTAACTATTTGTGGAATCCCATCAGCAGGGAATGTTTATACTACCGAAAGTGGAATGGCCAATTACTACTGGACCGTTTCGGCTGATGGAGAAATTACAGCAGGCCTTGGCACCAACGCTATAACCGTAACCTGGTTGGCAGCGGGTCCACAAAACGTTTCTGTATTTTATACCACCCAAAACCAATGTGCTGCATTAGCTCCAACAAACTACCCGGTAATTGTAAATTCGTTTGTTCCAGCTACCATTGTTGGGCCAACCTCTATTTGTGGCATACCTTCCTTGTATAATTCATACTCCATTCCCGAAGGCCTGTCAGGATATTCGTGGACGGTTTCGGCAGGTGGTTCTATAGTTGGAGGCATTGGTACAAACCATATTTTTGTTAATTGGATAGCCACCGGAGAACAAACAGTACATGTTACCTACATTGATGCCAATGCCTGTGTACCTCCTAATGGTGTATCCCTGAATGTAAATGTACATGCGCTGCCAGTTCCTGTTATTTCAGGTCCTGAAACAATTTGTGGTGCGCCATCCACTGGCAATGTATTTTCAACAGAACCTGGCATGACAGCTTATTCTTGGATTGTTTCGGACGGTGGAACCATTACTGATGGTTTGGGTACAAATTCTATAACCGTAAATTGGAACTCGTTAGGGGCTGACACGGTTAGTGTAGTTTATACCGATAATTACGATTGTACTTCAATTCGTACTTTTAAAAACGTAAACGTACTCGAAGTTTTGCCACTCATGTTCACACTTAATGCAATTGGCAGCCAATGTTCGGGAAGTACGGTAATTTGTACAGTTAGTGCAACAAATGCAGGTGAAGTGCCTCAATATCAATGGATGGTAAACGGACTAAACGTTGGAGGAAACAACCCTACATACACTTATGTGCCAGCAAATGGCGATTTGGTTGGATGTACGGTTACATCAAGTTTGCCATGCACAACCGGAAGCCCTAATACCGGCATTATAGAGTTGGCAGTTTTTCCAAACCCAGAACCTCCTGTTAGTAGGGGCAACATAAGCGTTTGTTCCAACTCCTTGCCGGCAATGTTAAGTGTTGATCCACCAGCGGGATGTACAGTTGATTGGTATAATTATGCTTACGGAGGGAGCTTGTTGCTTGCTGGCAGCAATACGTATGTTACATCAACGGCCGGTAATTACTACGCTGAAGCTAGGGATAATCAAACAGGTTGCAAGAGCGCCACGCGTACTTTGGTTACTTTGTCAATTACTCCTGCTGTCCTGTATTTCAGGGATCAGGATGGTGATGGATACGGTAATCCTGAGATTTCGGTTTATGCCTGTACACAACCCGAAGGTTATGTGCTTAATGGACTGGATTGCAACGACAACAATCCGAATATTAACCCAATCGCTCAACGTATTGTTTATACAGGGAATCCTGGGTTCACAAATTCGATAGTTTCGCCTGAAGTTGGAACATCTTATACCCTCTTCCATTTTGAAGCCGATTATTTTGATGCAACCAATTCTTTGCCAGGTTCGGGTTATCCAAGGTTGATACTCGATTACGAAGGCAATGGTGGTTATACCGATCCTAACGACCGGGTTATCATTATGACAGCGGCAGATCCTACCGATTTAACTACCACGGATGGTAAACGTTATTTTGCAGAAGTAAATGGGCTGGCTTACGGTACAAGCTGGAAATCGAAAGTGGTTGTTGGTGGCGATGTGAACTGCACAACCGTGTTAGGTCCTTTCAATTATCCTGATGTGCTTCACGAATCCAACATCTACCTGTTTGCCAACGACATAAGTTTTAGCGATCCACATCCAGATCCTTCTCAAAACATTACTGTATCGGCAGTTGTACACAACGAATCTGATTTCGACGCTGATAATTTTGTTTGTCATTTGGTTAACCAATGGGATACTACCATAGTTTATGCCGATGTTGTGGTAGCCCATTTGCCAGCCCATTTATCAACAACGGTAACCTGGAACATTACCACACCGGCTGAGCCAGCATGGTGCCCAATGAAGGTTTCTATTGATTACACGGATGTAATTATTGAAAACAATGAGCTTGACAATACGGCAGTCCGCCCATTTGTGAACGGGAACTATCAGGTTGCTGGTAAAATTGTTGTTGACGCTTATGTTTCTCCAGCGATATCCTACCTAAACCAATACGATTACTTGTCGCTAAATGGCAGGGCTTGGTACAGCGAACTTGCAGTTCAGTTGAACGATTCGAGCGTTGCCGGTGCAACCGTTGATTTCTTCATTGCCGAATTAGGGCAAACCTACACAGGCTACACCAATTCAGCAGGTTATTTCAGCATCTACTTCCCTGCAACTGATTCGGTTGGCACTTACCACATTACGGCTTCGGTAACCGATTTCACTTTAACAGGAACGGATACGACTCACTACCACATCCTAACACCAATTATACCCGAAACCCGTCCAAACCTAAGTTTGAATAGTTGCCGTGCAATCGAGGTACAGCCGGTAAATCCACATTCTGCAGCGGAACTTACTTTGGTGGCTCATGTTACAAACAATGGCAATGCAACGGCAAGCGCACCAATTGAAGTGTTGTTTACTTATTCGTCTGGCGGTTCTTATACAGGTACTTATAATAACGACCTTGCTGCTGGACAATCAGTATTGGTTTCTGCTGTAGCTCCAACCCCACCATCCGGAACACAGCTTACTGCTACTGCCGACCCGAACAATTCAGTTTTTGAATGGGACGAATCTATTGGGGATAATTCGAGTACCGACATTATGTGCTACGATTTCCAACCAGTTGGAATTTGTGGGACAAATTTCTGGGGAACACATTGTGTAAATTCAACAACAGGAATTTACATTGGGTTAAATGTAGCGCATTTGTACGATGCAAGTCAGGTTGCTGTTCAGTTTGAGGTTAGCGGGCCTGGAATTACAGGTTGGCAAAATCTCGGTATCGGATATTTGGACAATGCAACACGCAACTGTTACTGTCCGTATGTTGTTTCGTTACCTGATCAGTTTGCTTTTGCCGAAATAGGTACTTATACTTTCAAGATTACGGTTGACCCAAGCAATACCTATCCTGAATGTAACGAAGGCAATAATGTGCTGACTGTTACGGTAAATTCAGTTGATTGCGTTGTTGTTCCTCCCGAAACCAAACCAGAACTTGCTTTTGCAGGTTGTTATGGATTGGAAGTAAAACCTGTGAACCCAAGCTTCCCGGGCATGGCTACCTTTAAGGCAAGCGTTGTAAACTCTGGAGATGCGACAGCTTTTGGCCCAATTGAAGTTGATTTCACCTACTCCGGTGGCACATTCCGGGGTACTTTTGATGGCGACCTCAGTGCTGGACAATCAGCAATAATTACGGTAACCGCTCCGTTGCCAATACCTGCAACTACAATGCTTACTGCCGTAATCGATCCTGATAATTCAGTGGAAGAATGGAGTGAAATAAATAACACCGCTTCTGATGATATGTGTTTTGAATTCCAACCTGTACCAAATTGCGGCTCTAATTTCTGGGCGCGTACTTATCTCGTTGGACAATCAGTATCATTATCCATTGCCTTAAATGTTCAGCATTTGTATGAGGCTAATCCTGTTAAGGTGAAATTTGAGGTGAGTGGCCCTGGAATTACAGGTACACTTAACTTAGGCAATGCCCTCTTGGAAAATGGTATCCGCAATTGTTACTGCCCATGGGGTGTAGTGCTTCCAATGCCATACACGTTCTTTGAACCTGGCACATATCATTTCACCATGACAGCCGATCCTGATAACGATTATGCTGAGTGTAACGAAACAAACAATGTGTTTGAAGCTGATGTTGTGGTAATTCAAGGTGCCGATATGCGAATCTTGTCTCAATATATCAATCCCGATCCTTTAGACCCAGGCGTTGGCGATTCGGTATCGTTCATAGTTTCTTACGAAAACATTGGCAATTCGAACGTTAACGATGAAATGAAGTTGAAGGTTATGATTGATGAGATTTACCTCGATGAAGTTTTCCCAGTTCCAGGTTTAGCTACCGGCGATCATGCATCGTATGCAATTCCAACAAAATGGGCTTCCAATACTCCTGGTGCTCACGTTGTAAGGGCAATAATTGATGCTGACGGGGTTATACCTGAAACAAATGAAATGAACAACGAAGCCACGCGGGCACTTATTGTCGGTGAGTCGGCCAACCTTTATTTCCAAATCTTTACTACTTCGGTTTCAAATCCTGCAATGGGTGATTATATCCATATCAATGCCAGGGTTGGTAACAACGGCGATGTGAACGCAACTGCCACTGTCAAATTCTATTACATTGACAATGTGGGCGATACGCTGCCAATCGGACAATCAGGTGTTTCTGTATTTGCCAATCTCTTTACCAACATTGTTATGCCTTGGGTGGTAGCCGACAATTCAACTACCATTATTGGTAAAATTGTGGATGTAAATGTTCAGGAATTTAACCCTGATGATAATGTGGCAACTACTGTTATCGGTAGTTTCGCTGTTGATTTCTCCTCTACAAATGCGTGTTACAAAGTTAACAATGGCACATTGACAGCTAATGTTACCGGAGGGACGGCACCATTCCTATTCGTTTGGAGTAATGGCTACATTGGCCAAACGCTTACTGCAGGGGCAGGCAACTATTCGGTTACAATAACTGATAACACTGGCCTTACTGTGGTTGCAACCGGTTCAATAGGACAATATCCTTATGTGTCGCCTGTTATTACCGGTCCTTCAACTGCTGCAATCAATGCGCCGGGCAATATTTACACAACCGAATCAGGTATGACCGATTATGTTTGGGTTGTTACCGGCGGAACTGTTACAGCAGGTGGAACATCAACCAGCAACAGTGTTACCATAACTTGGACTGCACCAGGCTTACAGCACCTCAGCGTAAATTATACAAATGGGCATGGATGTACAGGAAATTCCGCTACGCACTATGATGTAATGGTTTACGATATACCAAACCCATCAATCAGTGGGCCTGATAATGTGTGTGCCAATTCAACCGGCAACCAATATCTAACCGAAGCTGGAATGAATAATTATGTATGGACAGTTTCATCAGGAGGCACAGTTACGGGTGGAGGTACTTCAGCCAGCAATTTTGTTGAAGTAACATGGACTACTGCCGGAGCCAAAACAGTTAGTGTATCTTACACCAATTCGTATGGTTCAACACCTGCTACCCCAACAATTTACCCGATTACCGTCAATCCACAGCCGGTTCCAGTTATTACGGGAGCAGCTTCTACCTGTGTAAATACAAATGGTAATGTTTATTCCACCGAAATGGGAATGAGCAACTATTTATGGACGGTATCTAATGGTGGCACAATTACCAGTGGTGGTACATCAACCAGTAGTGGTGTTGTTGTTTCTTGGACGACTTCCGGATCGAAAACTGTAAGCGTTTCATACACAAATGGTTTAGGATGCACCGCAGCTACACCTACGGTAAAACAGATTATGGTAAATGCGCTTCCGGCAGCAAATGCTGGCTCCAATCGCTCTATATGTATTGGAAGCAGTACAAGTTTGGGTGTAATGGGTGCAGTTGGCGGACCAAGTATCTACAGTTGGACATCGCAACCTGTTGGATTTACTTCATCCTTGCCAAATCCAACGGTTTCACCTGTGGTTTCAACTACTTATACACTTGTTGAAACAGTGAGGGCTACTGGTTGTAGCAACACCAACAGTGTATTGGTTGCTGTAAATCCGTTACCAGTTCCAACACTAACCGGGCCAACGCCTGTTTGTAATAATTCATCAGAAAACACATATACTACAGAAGCCCAGATGTCCAGCTATATTTGGACCTTGCCAAAGGCTGCAGTAGTTGTCGCCGGTGGAACATCAGAAAGCAATACGGTTACAATCAGGTGGGTTACAGCAGGCACACAAATTATTGGTGTCAATTACACCAATGTAAACGGCTGTAAAGCTGCAAATCCAACCCAGATGAAAGTTATCGTGAACCCAACTCCAGTTCCAACAATCACTGGAAGTGGCACGGTTTGCGCAAATGTTAACTCTGTGTATTCAACAACTGCTTTCCAAAAAGCTTATATCTGGACAATTTCACCAGCAGGAACAATAGTTAGTGGTCAGGGTACAAAAACTGTTGCAGTAAAATGGTCATCTGCCGGTCAACAATGGATTGGAGTAAACTTTACGAATTCGAGCGGTTGTTCGGCGGCAAACCCCACAATCAAAACAGTGACTGTAAATCCAACCCCGGTTCCAACAATCGTTGGCCCAACTCCGGTATGTGCCAATTCAACGGGTAATGTTTACTCAACCGAAGCTGGAATGAGTGGTTATTCGTGGTCGGTTTCGGCAGGTGGTACCATTACCAGTATTGGTGCAGCTCCAACAAATTCGATTACTGTAACATGGACTACTCCAGGATCGAAAACTGTAAGTGTTTCTTATTCAAATGCATTTGGTTGTACATCAATCCCAACGGTTTATAATGTAACTGTTAATCCATTGCCTGCAGCTATTGCAGGAGCCGACAGGTCTGTTTGCTTGAACAGCAGTACAACATTAGGGAGTGCAGCAGTTGCAGGTAATACCTATAGTTGGACATCGGCGCCGGAGGGCTTTACTTCGTCTGCGGCAAATCCAACCGTATCACCATTAGTAACAACAAGCTATGTTTTGGTTGAAACGATCACAGCAACAGGATGCAGCAAGACCGATACTGTTCTGGTAACAGTGAATCCATTACCGGACGTAACATTAACTGGTCCAACACCGGTTTGTAACCTCTATGAAGGGAATGTTTATTCAACCGAAGCTGGAATGACAGATTATATTTGGACAGTCCCTGCTGGGGCAACTGTTACGGCTGGAGGAACAACCTCAAGCAATACAGTTACCATAACCTGGACTACTGCCGGAACAAAGGTCCTGAGCGTAAATTACACAAATGCAAATGGTTGCAGTGCAGCTTCTGCAAAACAGTTGTCTGTAAAGGTTAACCCAACACCTGTTCCTGTGATTAACGGAAGCGCTTCGGTCTGTTCAAATGCAAATACAGTTTATTCCACAACAGCATTCCAGTCGAACTATGTTTGGTCAATTTCGGGTGGTGGCACAATTGTTAGTGGTCAGGGTACAAAAACGGTTACCGTAAAATGGGCGAATTCAGGGGCAAACTGGATTGGGGTTAATTTCTCAAACTCAAGTGGTTGCTCTTCTCCTGCTCCTACCATTAAAAATGTTACTGTAAATACCTGTAAATCTGGTACTGTTGATCCTGGAATAACAAACAACACCCTCAATCCTAACATGTTTAGTGGCACAGAGGAGTTAGAAATGCTTGTTTATCCGAATCCAAACAATGGCTACTTCACAGCCGGTATTTCAGCTGATGAGGCAGGAACTTACACCTTGCAATTAATCAGTAATCTGGGAGTAAAGGTTTATGAACTCAAGGAACTTGAAGTTAGTGGGACTATTTACCAGAAAATTGATGTCAGGGATTTGACTGCTGGCGTTTACACCCTTCTGTTGACAAATAAAAACCACTCGATACAAAAGAAGGTGATCATACAGAAATAAGTTCCAAACAAATAAATCGCTTTATACACCCTTTTTATAGGGGAAGGGTGTATAAAGTGGTTTTTAACTGAAATTTAGAATTTGGTTGAACAGTTAATTCTTTATCAGGTTGTATTAGGCACAGATGCAAACAAGGTTCAAAATTGATTTTAATTTGTACTTTTGTGAATACAATGAATTGAAGGCAATTTCTATTCTCTTGTTTACCAAAAATTAAATAGAGACAATACATCACAGGCTAATCTTAAAACCAAATAAAAATGAAAAAAACCATTACATACTTTTTTAAAATGCTATTCGCCCTGCTGCTAATGGGCTGGAGTGGCAGTGTGTCGGCACAATATTCGGGAGGTGATGGCTCAATAGGGAATCCTTACCAAATAAATACTTTGACCGATTTGGGTAATTTGAGTGCAAACAGTGGCGATTGGGCTTCTAATTTTATTCAAACTGCCGATATTGACGCATCTGCAACTAATAGTTGGGATTTAGGTCAAGGGTTTTTGCCTATTGCAAGCGGTTTAAGCTTCGATGGCAATTACGATGGCCAAAGCCATACAATATCAAACCTTTTTATTGATAGGCCGTCATCATTTGATGTTGGATTGTTTGCGGTGGCTAGTGGTACCATAAAAAACCTTGGCCTTTTGAATGTTTCTATCACAGGGGCTAATTTTGTTGGAGCCATTGGTGGCCAAGTAAACGTTATAAATAATTGCTTTTCAACAGGTGCCGTTAATGGCGGTAATAATGTTGGTGGAATAGCTGGTTTTGTGGTAACTAGTAACAATTCCTTTTCAGCTTGTAATGTTACAGGTTTGGGCGATTTTGTCGGTGGGTTTGTTGGTACAGATGGTTCTGACTATATTACCAACTGTTATTCAACGGGTAGCGTTATCGGAAATGCAAGTGTTGGTGGTTTCATCGGAACACTCACAGGCGTAATTGAGAATTGTTTTTCCTCAGGTAATGTATCAGGTATCACTGATGTGGGAGGCTTGGTTGGTATAGGTACAGGTGGAAACAATTGTTTTTGGGATATGCAAACCTCTGGACAAGCTATAAGTTCCGAGGGTGTTGGGAAAACTACCGCCCAGATGAAAATGGCCAGCACTTATTTGTTTGATCCAAGCTTGGTTACACCTTGGGATTTAACTTTGGCCGGAAATGCTTGGGCTTTCGATGGTGGATATCCGTTTTTGAGATATGAAAGCAAAACACCTGCCAACGTATGGCTGGGAGGGTCAGCGGCTTGGGATTTAGCAGGCAACTGGAGCGAAGGCTCTGTGCCTGTTGTTGCAAACAATGTTTTTGTCACAAATGGAGGTTCTTTTCCATTAGTTAGTACTGCAAACAATGCATCAGCCAATCTCACAATCGAAAATGGAGGCGTACTCACTCTGGCTTCTTCAGGTCAATTGACTGTTGCCGGTACCCTGATCAATAATACTGGTGTAACCGGCCTAATTGTTAACTCAGGTGGTTCGCTTATTGAGAATACCGCTGGAGTAACTGCCACTGTTGAGCGTAATTTTGTAGGCGGGGAGTGGCATTTGATTTCCTCGCCGGTTTCAAATTCAGTTTCAGGGATGTTCTTAGGTAAATATCTACAGGAACTCAATGAAGCCACAAATTCTTATTCCGATATCACAACAAGTGCAGTTCCTCTTACTCCTGCAAAAGGTTTCGCGATTTTTGATGCTGCAGGGTTTACAGCGCAATATGCTGGGCCACTTAATACAGCAGATAAAACATTTAATTATACTTTCTCGGGTTCATTGCCAAGCGAAGGGTACAATCTAGTTGGTAATCCTTATCCTTCGAGCATTGATTGGGATTTGGTTGTTAAACCAGGTACGCTTAACCATGCTACTTACCGTCATGTAAATGCTTCTACATGGGCAACATACAATGATGGGGTAGGAACTCCGCTTTCGACCGAAAAATATATTGCTCCAGGTCAAGGTTTTCTTGTTCAAGCAACAGGCAACGGTACTTTAACTTTTACAAATGCAGCAAAGGCTCACAATGCTACCGAATTTTATAAAAATTCAAATGAAACTATCAACAATTTAGTCAGGTTGCAGGTTACAGGAAATGGCTATTCCGATGAGGCTGTTGTACGTTTCCTTTCGGATGCTACTGCTGAATTTGATGGGAAATACGATGCACATAAATTGTATGGAACTGTTAACGAAGCTCCTCAAATATACACTATTGGCAGTACACCGTTGGCTATTAACGCTTTGCCTGAGACCAGTTCTGTGCCTGTTGGGGTTCATGTTGGGGTTACCGGCTCATTTACAATAGCCGCCACCGAAATGAAAGATTTGAAGTATGTTACCCTCGAAGACATCAAGACTGGGGTTTTTACCGATCTGTCTGTTAAGCCTTATACTTTCAATTTTACGGCTGGTGAAAACGAACAAAGGTTTGTATTGCATTTCAGTGCCCTTGCAGTGAATGAAACGGAGAGCGTTTCCGCAAATGTTTACAGCAACAACCAAACTGTTTATGTTAACATGAAAGATCAGGTTAAAGGCGACATTTCGATTTATGATATTTCCGGCAAATTGGTTACTACCAAATTAGGTGTGCAGGGAATGAATGAGATAAGCATTGCAACCACCGGAAATTATATTGTGAAGGTGATTACCAAGGGTAATACTATGGTTAAGAAAGTGTTTATTAATTAAGACCAAGAGAGGGGTGACGATCGACAAGGCGACCGGAAACTCCAACCCCCAAAACTAAGCCCTTTTTAAAACGAATTTAACAACAAAAAAATATGAAACGAAACCTAAAAGTATTACTCATAGCTGCATTTTTGGTAACAGCACCTTTGCTTATTCTTGCCCAGCCACATCCAAATGGAGGCAATAATCCCAATGCTGGCGGCACTACCAACAATCCGGTTGGGCCAAGTGCGCCTATTGGCAATGGCACTATTATTTTGCTTGTGCTTGCAGCAGCTTATGGTAGCCGCAAAGTATACGAAGCGCGGGAAACTGCAGGGGAATAAGCAGGCATTAAACTGAACCATTAGTGTTCGGTGTAAAAAGCAACACAGTTATCCAGTTTTGATGGATTGCTGTGTTGTTTTCATTTTTGTGATACATTGATTTTGTCGAATGCAAACAAAAACCAAAGGCGCAATCCCTTGTATTGTGGCAGAAACTTCAATCAGGATTTCAGGATGTATAAGAGTTTTAGGATGAATTGTCTTTAACCCCTTTTCCTCAAACACATCATTCTTTCTGCCTCGGAAAGATCATTTTGTGTATTCACATTCATAAAAAGGTCTTTATGGTAAAACCCTAATTCGTTATTGATAACCAACTTGTTGATGCTGATTTCGTCAAATAAGTCTGGCAGTTTGTAATTTTCTTTTTTGATATAATTGCTTAAAATTTCCAGCACTGATAAATGGTAAAACCCACAAAGAGGTTCGTAATGGCGGTTGCCTTCGTAAGGGACTGCAACCTGATAACCTTTGGATTTTTCCAAAATATGGGATAACAATTCATTGGAAACAAAGGGCAAATCGCAGGAAAGCACAAGGTTTTTCTCTGTTTTGCTCTGCCGCATGGCCGAATAAATCCCTCCCATGGGGCCAATCCCTGGAAATTCATCAGCAACAACTTGATAACCAAATGGATGGTATGCATCCGATGACGAACTTATTAAAATATTGCTGCAAATTCCTGATAGAACTTCAATTGCATAGCCAATCAACGGTTTCCCGCAAAGTAACTGCAAACCTTTATCAGTTCCCATTCGAGAGCTTTTCCCACCAGCAAGGATTATTCCGGTTACTTCCATTTCGATTGGTTATTCATTACAAAATTATTCAACAAACCACATTAGGCACAATAGGGCACAGTAGAAATTGCAGTTTTAGTATTATTGTTGGGATTCAAATCTAAGAAAACCAAATAGCAAATATCTATTGTATCGAATTGTTTCCAGCAATCACTTTTAATCTTGTTCTATGTGTCCTATTGTGCCTACTGTGGTTCGAAAAATTAGCATGTTCATTGTTGTAAGGTAGTATAAAGTTTGTGCTTGAAAAACAGGCAGCTATCGCCATAACTCAGGAAACGGAAATTGTTATTAATGGCATAATCATAAGCCGTTTTCCAGTTGTCACCAACAAATGCAGCTACTAAAAGCAACAACGTACTGCGTGGTTGGTGGAAATTGGTAATAATCGCATCCGGGATATGATAGGTATAACCGGGAGCTATCAATAGGGCCGTTTGGCCGTGTAGCTCAGTCAGATTGTATTTTTTGAGGGTGTCAACCACACATTGAAGCGCCATTTCGGTTGAAATCCGCTCTTCAGGAAAGTTAATATATGGATCCCATTGTTCGATAGATAGGGTATGGGATTTGGCAGGTTGCCGCAGCCATTTAACGCCTTGCCAATACACACTCTCCAAAGTGCGCACGGTTGTTGTACCAACAAGAGTAATATGCTTTCCTTTGTGAAGTAGGATTTCCTTAATGAGTTTCAGTGGAACAATAACTTGCTCGCTATGCATGTGATGATTTTCGATGGTTTCGGAACTGACCGGTTTAAATGTGCCGGCTCCAACATGCAAAGTCACTGATAATGTTTTGATATTT
Source organism: uncultured Bacteroidales bacterium (assembly GCA_903946925.1). Classification (GTDB taxonomy): domain Bacteria; phylum Bacteroidota; class Bacteroidia; order Bacteroidales; family UBA4417; genus UBA4417. Next base: position 35,233 of record CAJAXK010000421.1, read on the forward strand.
TTTTTAGCTAAATCTGCGAGCACGTTTGGTGTAAAATGCAGGCCTGCAGTCGGAGCGGCAACCGAGCCATCGTTTCGTGCGAAAACGGTTTGGTATCGGCTGTTGTCATTATCCGAAGCTTCCCTTGAGATATAAGGAGGCAATGGTATTTTGCCAAAATAATCAAGAATTTGTGCAAACGATAATTGTTGGGGTTCCCATGAGAAACGTACAAAAAATGCCGTTTCGGTCCTTTCTACGAGTGATGCTCTTAATGTAACTGGTGTGCCATCTATTTCGCCATCAAGCGATAAAGGTCCCGATTTCCAACGGCGGGCATTGCCGACAAGGCATTTCCAGGTGCAGCTTTGTTTTTGCTGAAAAGCCAGTTGAATATCGTTGGTTGGCTCAAAAGGCTCAAGGCAAAAAATTTCGATATGCGAACCTGTAGATTTTTGAAATATAAGCCTTGCATGTACAACACGGGTTTCGTTCGAAATCAGCAGGCTGTCAGTAGGCAAATGCGATGCAATGTTTGCAAATGTATCTTCCGAAAGAGCGTTGTCCTTTAAAACAAGCAATTTCGATTTGTCGCGGACTTCAAGTGGAAATTGGGCAATCAGTTTATCTGGCAAAGGATAATTATACTCCTCGATTCGGATATTGCGCAGTTTTTCAAGCATTTTACGATAAAATATTTCGGGTGCGCAAAGTTACATTTTTGGGATTTGAAAGTAGATACATTTTGAAAACTGTTTGCATAACACTTCCAAACTGACTATTCTTTTAAAGCTACCATCAAAAAGATTGGGTATTCGATAACTTCACCATTTTCCTGGGTTTTCGAAATGCTATAACATTTTTGGTGTTTTACTTTACTGAAACCGTTTTGTGTAAGTAGGTTTGCTAGATTTTCAACATCAAACCCAAGATGCCCGGTAAAACCATCGCCATGGAAAGAGCCATCCTCGGAGTATAAATCTGCGATTGCAATATATCCACCTGGATTTAATAAGGCATGGAATTTGGCAAGCATCAAATCAATATCTCCAACATGGTGCATGACCATTTGGTTATATGCTATATCAAATCTTTCTTCATAATCTTCCTTTTCGAGGTCGAAAAAGAGAGGTTTCATGTTGCTGACATGCTGTTCAGCAATTTTTTCTTCTGTAACCAGGGTCATCTCATGGGAATTATCCATCAAAGTAATTTCCGAAAATTTATCCTTTAATGCGAAACTCAACAAGGCCGTTCCAGAACCATATTCAAGGGCTTTCATCCCATCCTGAATCGGAATTAGCTGCAGCATTGCTTTTGCTACGGCTTCCGACCTATCAATATATCGTTGATTTTTGTCCCAATCACGGGCTTTGGCATCAAATTCACTCATGGGATTAGTTAATGGTTAAATGTAAAATGGTTAATAGTTCGTGCTATTTGATATTTCCAAACAAGTGAACCCTGATATAGTTTTGAAAACTTCATGTACAGAAGCATCTTTCGCATCAATCACCAAAGGGTTTTGAAGAATCCAGCTTTACTGACTTGGAAACTTGGATGGCGTATTAATGAAGCAAGAAGTTAATGGTTAAATGGGAAATGGTTAATAGTTCGTGCTATTTAATATTTCCTAACAAGTGAACTCTGATATAGTTTTGAAAACTTCATCTACAGAAGCATCTTTCGCATCAATCACCAAAGGGTTTTGAAGCATCCAACTTTCCTGACTTGGAAACTTGGATGGCGCATTAATGAAGCAAGAAGTTAACGGTTAAATGGAAAAGGGTTAATAGTTCTCGATCTACAATTTTTTCA
>CAJAXK010000422.1 GCA_903946925.1 uncultured Bacteroidales bacterium
CTCAGCTCGAAGGCACCGAGAACCGGATAAATGTTGAAAGGCGCAACTTTAACGAAGCTGTGCAGGCATACAATTCTTCGCTGAGAAGCTTCCCGACCAATATTTTGGCAGGTATGTTTGGTTTTGCTCAAAAACCATATTTCCAGGCCCAAGCCGGTGCTGAAAATGCCCCCAAAGTAGAATTCTAAACAAAAAAATAGAGCTGGCAAACCCAAAATATTGGGCATGCCAGCTTTTAATGTATTTTGGGGTTTCATTTATCAGTGCTTCCTTGGGATAGCTTAAATTTTATAGGTTACAAAAGCTGTTAAAAAAGCCTTAAAATATTGAAAACAAAAAAGTTGAGAATAACAGTATAAGAAAAGGACGTTTATTGCTTAATCTAACTTTTGATGAACTTACCTTTTATTACTGTTTTTATCCATACATCAGTTAATAGTCCTTTCAAAACTAAATAGCCTTCCTCCCAATATGTCTAACGCAAAGAATTTTTTTACACACGAGCAACAGGAAAACATCAGAGTGGCGATATTGAATGCCGAGTTGGATACATCAGGCGAAATTCGCGTACATATAGAAAACACTTGCACCGGCGATTCTTTGGATCGTGCCTTAGTAGTTTTCAATAAATTGGAAATGGATAAAACTGAAAACCGAAACGGTGTACTTATTTACCTTGCCGTTAAAAACCGAAAATTCGCTATAATCGGTGATAAAGCCATACACGAAATTGTTACCGAAAATTTCTGGGACAGTACTAAAAACATGATGCTCAACCATTTCAGGGAAAACCGCTTTGCCGAAGGCTTGGTTGAAGCAATAAATGAAACAGGTAAAAAACTGAAACAGTATTTCCCATACCAAACCAATGATGAAAATGAACTTTCGGATGAAATTTCATTTAGCTGATCTTTCCCTAAAAAAATAAATCGTTCGCAAAACGCCAATTATGAAGCCCGGATATTATTTAAGAACCTCCATCCTTTTTACATGCTTGCTTTTGCTGACCGGTTTCAGTTTTGCGCAGGGCACTATTCCTGAAAGGCCTGTACCACCAAGACTTGTCAATGATTTTGCACAAATACTGAGTGCAGAGCAGGTGCAGGAACTCGAATCGAAACTTGTTGCTTTCAACGATTCAACCACTGTACAAATAACCGTTGTTATTATCCCTACCCTGGATGGGTACGAAAAAGCAGATTACGCCCAGCAACTTGGCCAAAAATGGGGTGTTGGCGGAAAAGAAAACGATAATGGTTTTGTTGTGCTTGTTAAGCCCAAAAGTGCTTCCGAACGTGGCGAAGCTTTTATAGCCACTGGTTATGGTGTCGAAAAATTTGTTCCTGACGCTACTGCCGTTGATGTGGTTAACAACGAAATGATCCCGTTTTTTAAGCAAAACGACTATTATGGGGGCATAAATGCCGGAACCAATGCATTGATGCTTTTTGTTAAAGGCGAGTACAAAGCTGAAAGCTATGGGAAAACCAAGAAAAAAGGATCATCAATTTTTATGGTGCTTATTATTATAATTGTTTTAGTGTTGCTTTTTTCACGCAACAACAATAACCATCATACCATAAACCGTTCGGGTTCGGGTGCGCCATTGTTTTTCCCTTGGATTGGCGGCGGAGGAGGAGGAGGCGGTTTTGGCGGCGGCGGAGGCGGTGGTGGCTTCGGCGGTTTTGGCGGTGGAAGTTTTGGTGGCGGTGGTGCTGGGGGAAGTTGGTAATGTGGTAATGTGGTAATGTGGTAATGTGGTAATGTGGTAATGCGGTAATGCGGTAATTTGAAAATGCAATGCACCGAGCAGGTCGAATTGTGGGGAAGCTTTAATCTTTTGTGCGCTATTGTGCCTATTGTGGTGTTGATTAAAATTTGAAAATTTGGTTCTATTACTATATAAAGGGTAAAGGTATTTTGGACTAAGTTAGAAGTTGGCAGGCAGAACCTTCCTAAAAACTTTTTCTACAATACAATTCTATGTTTTGATGGCAATTTACTTGATTTGATTTCCGTGAGTAAACAGGAAAATCATTCATAAGAGTACTTTGGCCTCTTTTTTCCTAACAGACTGACATCCTAAAAGTCTAAAACCATTCAATTAGTAGTAGAACCGCTATCAATACTTGAAGAGAGAGAGAATAC
>CAJAXK010000423.1 GCA_903946925.1 uncultured Bacteroidales bacterium
AAGTAAAAAAATCTAAACCATTTTGACCAAAGTTTTGGTTTTGATGACAGTCAGATAGTACCTCAAAATAAGAATTAGCCAAATATTTAGAGTAATCTTGAACCTTCAGGTAATTTGTTGGAAAATAATTTTCCTCTGCAAACCAGAATTCCTATCCATCAACTTTTAGTTAGTTGATTTTGCATCTCTCCGGATTTGAAAATCTAATAAAGGGTTTTATTATAAATACCATTATAAATCAGAGGTTTGGAAATATTTTTACTTTGCCAGCAGTTGTAAAGCTTCATTATCAGAGTCCGAAGTATGAAATATTTCAGCAAATGCATTCGTAAATTCAATGTTATGTACACTATATCTGCGTACATAGTGTGTAATTTTGCAAACCAAAGTTCATTTAGCAAAAGAAAGCTAAATCATAGCATTTGAAGCAGGTTGAGAAGCCATTTAGCCAGTCAGATATTTATTTGAGCTCAAATAATCAAATGTCTGATAGCTTTCAATAAAATTTACGAAAAACATAAAATGAGGTTAAACACGAAACGCTTTATTATCACCATATTAATTGCTTCTTTTTTCATTTACTCAATTGTAATTTATACAATCGGAACCCGTGTGGACAAAGGGGAGAAATGGGTAACTGTTCAATCAAAAAAAAGGGAAGTTGCTCTTTCAGGAAAAAAATTGCATTGCCTGCCATCAGAGTTATGGTTTGGGCGGATTCATGGGACCCGATTTGACGAATGTTATTTCTGCAGTCGGGAAAGGCCCTTTATTCGCAAAAGCACCACTTCAATATGGATCGGAGCGTATGCCAAATTATCACCTAACACAAACTGAAATTGACGAACTTGTTGCTTTTCTGACGTTTAATGTACAGAAATCCACAATTGAAAAATTGTGGATTTCTGCGTTTTTAATGCTTCCACATTTAATCTCAGCATGTGTAAATCATCAACCCAAATTCCCGAATTTCAACCCAAATCTTCCGAATACAGGCTGAACCTTGCCACATAAACATCTTGCCGATATTGCATTTTTAACATATATATCTTTGTATCGTAATTCTATCTTTCAATTTATTGAAACACAAAATAGAGTTAGAACACTATGTATAAAAACAGTTTCAACTTCTAATTAACAAACTAATAGTATGAAAAAACTTGACCTCTCGGTTCAAAAACCTGTCAGCTTTTCTAAGCCGCAATCATTAATAATCTGGCTCATGATTGCCGTATTAAGTTTTGCATCGGTAAAATCATATTCTCAATGTTACTCGTATTATGTTTCGGGGCTTACCATTGAAGACTATTGGAAAACCACTCCTCTTGCAGGCAGGGGATATAAACCTTATTGGTCTTTTTCTGGGATTGCCGGGCGTACGTATAGTTTCTCGGACTGTTATGGTGAGCCAGGGCAATACACTGAGGAAACCCACATAATGATTTTAGATAATACTATGCATCAGGTTCTAGCATATATTGACGACAATACGTATTGCACCGGTAACAGTGCCTCGGGTGATTGGTTGTGCCCAGCAGACGGGAATTACTATGTTGTGTTGGCTCATGTTTGGTGTGATATGCTGTTGCTTTCCCATTCTATTTCGCACCGGGTGCGGCTTGTTGCAAATTGGACAGGTGCTGTTTCAACTGATTGGAACAACGGTGATAATTGGAGCACCGGTCTTATACCCACAGCTCAAACTTATGTTATTATTCCATCACTTCCTGTAAACCAACCGCATATTACCAGCGGCACAGATTTACCTGCCTTATGTAAAGATCTTACAATCAGGGATGGCGCGGTCCTGACAATAGAAACCGGCAAAGCTCTTACTGTAATCGGCAACCTAACCAACGAAGCCGGAATCAATGGGCTGGTTATTGAAAATTCAGGTTCACTTATGCACAACTCCAACGGGGTACAAGCAACAATCAAAAGAACTGTAAGCGGCAACAGCCAGTTGGATCAAAGTTGCTATCACCTTGTTTCGGTGCCACTTGCGCAAAGCTCAAACCCAACCGCAAATTTATTTAACGGATCTTACTTGTACTTTCTTAACCCTAACGAAGCTAATGCGGGAAATGGCTCAATTTATGGTGTTTGGGCCTCGGTAGGCGAAAACGCTGCCACACCACTACAAAGCAACAAGGGATACATGTTATACTATCCAAACAATGCCGGGCATACCTACACTTTCGAAGGTGAATTGAATAATGGCGAATTTGCCAGCAGCGTGGTGGGCCATGCCGGAAATTATACCTGGAACCTCATACCCAATCCATATCCTTCAACAGTCGATTGGATTGGTGCAGGTTGGTCAAGAAGTGCCGGGGTTGGAGGTGCATATTACGTATGGTCGGCAACAGAGAAACAGTATTTGTATTGCAACATTGTAGGGCTTGGTACCACCACAAGGTATATACCTGTTGGTCAATCGGTAATGGTTGCAGTTTGGGATAATCCAGTTCCTTCAATTCTAGTAAATAACGATGCACGTTTGCACTACAACCAAACGTTTAACAAATCATCAGAAAATTTCGAAAACCTTCTTAATATTAAAGCAAGTATAAATGGACTTAAAGATGAAGCTTTTGTATGGTTTAACGCCGAAGGCACAGAAGAGGTTGACTTAAAACAAGACGCACTTAAGCTTTTTGGGGCTGCTGAAGCACCTCAGCTATATACTCTAAGTGGCGATACAAAACTTAGTATTAATGAGTTGCCTGTTCCTGAAAACCAAACCATATTGCCGTTGGCATTCGAAACACAAACTTCGGGACAGGTAACTTTAAATACGTTTGGGAGTGAGAGTTTCGGATCAAATGTCAGTCTTTTTCTTAAAGATGAACTGGCCGGAAACACTATAAACCTGAGGGATCAGAATACGTACACCTTCGAACACAATCCAGCCAATCAGCCAAATAGGTTTAAGCTGATTTTCAATACTACGACCGGGATTGACGACAAGTTTGGAACTAACGACCGGATATGGTTCTCCGAAAACCAGCTACATATCATGGTTCAAAAACCAACGAACCAGCCGGCGATAATCGAATTATACAATGCTACAGGATCCCAAATACTGAAAAAGACAGTACTTGTTTCCGATCAAACCAACGTTGATTTGAATGCGAGCGGGTTTGTAATTGTGAGGGTAACAGTTAACGGATCGGTGCTGGTGGCAAATGGCGTATTGATGAAAAAGTAGTTTGATTCGTCCGTCAGCAAATGGGTAAAACCAGAATGCAATGTTCATTTTTGAAAAATAAACCTTAACATCATCTCAATTTTAAACACAAAATACAAGCAATATGAAAAAAACAGTAATCATACTCAGCTTTTTAGCATTGGGATTTTCAAATCTTCTGGCACAAGGCCCACCACCAAACCCACCGGGTGAAGCTTCCAATGGTGGAACAAACGGCCCCATTGGCGGCAGCGGAGCACCTATTGGAAATGGAATGGAAGTATTGCTGATTTTGAGTGCCGGATTTGCGGCAAAAAAAACGTATGATTCAAAAAACAAAGAATTATAGTTTATATCTCAATAGAATAAAAGGTCAGATTCCTTAATCAAGCAAATTGATTTGTAACATTTTCTGAAAATGGTTTGGATGCTTGGCAGCAACAAATATTGCATATTTCCGGTAACGGCTTTATAGTTCAACAATACTCATTTGGCAGAGTATTTCAGCTTACATATTAAGACAATCCTGGGCTGCAACCCGGGATTGTTTTGTTTTGATAAAATATCAACTGTTAAATTGTAGGATAATTTTTATCAGGGACTTACGATTCCGCCATCAAATCCTTCAAGGTCGTCTGTGCCAGCTTATCATACGTATAATCCCGTATATCCTTGAACACTTTCCGTAAATTGCAATTAGCTTCGTCCTTGCAAAATTCACAGGGTTGGTATGCTTTTTCCGAAACACAAGGGACAAGGGCAATTGGACCTTCGAAATGGCGTACAACCACCGAAAGGTCAATTTCTTCCGGCTTCCTGATAAGATAATATCCACCCGACTTGCCAAGTTTACTGCCAAGCATTCCTAGTTTTTTCAAATCAAGCAAAATAGCTTCGAGGTAGCGTTGTGGTATATTTTCGCTCCGGGCAATATCGCTGATAAGTATGGCCCCGTTTCCAACTTCTTTTGCCAAACGGGTAAGCGCCAGCATTGCATATCGGGTTTTTTGTGATAACATAATGTAAATGATGTTTTTAAAATAATCTCTTTTTCTTAAATGGTGTTTAGGCGTTCAGGTGTTCAGGTGTTTAGGCATTTAGACCTTTAGACGTTCAGGCGTTCAGGCACTTTAGGCACTTCAAGTACTTTAGGCACTCCAAGTACTTTAGGCACTTCAAGTACTTTAGGCACTCAAGGCACTTTAAATACTTTAGGCACTTCCTTCCCCCTAACCATGTTTGCTTATTTCGACAAGCTTGTTATAATCCTTTATTTCGAGCACTTTGCCCTCAAAGGAAATTATCCCTTCTTTGTTCATTTTCGAAAGCGTTGTGATAACGTTTTCGTGGGAACAGGCCGCAAATTCCGAAATTTCTTTCTTGGTAAACGAAATGGTGAACTTATGGCTTTTGTAAACCTGATTGGCCAAATACAAGATTATATCGGCAATCCTGCCGTGTACCTGTTTGTGGGCCAGGCTGATAAAGTTGAAGATTGCCGATTTAAACATTTCTGTTGATTCCTCGAACATCATAATCGCGTACTTCCCGTTGTTCATCAACAGTTTTTTCATCGCTTTGCTATCAATCAGGCAAGCTTCGCATTCCTCCAAGGCAATAAGCGAAAACAAATTTATTTCCTTAAAAAACAGGTTTGCGCCTCCCAGCAATATAGGACCTGTTACTATGGTAAGGATAACACTTTTCCCGGCTTCATTTTCAAAATTAAACTTTACAATCCCTTTATGAAGATAAACGAGGTTTGATGCTTTTGCACCTTGCTTTAAAATGGTCTCGCCTTTTTTGAACGACAGTTGCTGGGATGTCCTCCTGATGAGTTCGAATTCTTCGGGTGCGATATGCCTGCAACTCAATGTCCTGAATGTACATTGGTTACAGTCGTAGCGGCTGTGTCGGCTGTCTGGCATGGTGAATTTATATTTATACTTTCAATTTTGTGATGGCCTTATTGCTTTAGAGTGCTGTAAAGATATTGTTGGATGTACATTTTAAATCTTTGTCAAATCCCTATCCGGAATTTAACAAGCCTGCCCAAATTCCCCAACAACACGCAATTTCTATATCTTACACGTTTGCAGTTTGATGTAATTTATTCCATATATCAACAATATAGTATTTAACATCAGAATCTATATTTTTTCATGTTTTTGGTTTGAATTATTTAGCAAATGTACGCAATCTCAGTGTATTTAAAGTATAAATTTGCAACATTATTTTTTTCTCTGAACAGCAATAGTAAATGACAAAAAAAATAAAAGTCGTAAAGAATAGGATTCCAACTGATTTTGGCTATTCAGCTCCATAACGACTTGTAACTTCAGGAAAAAATGTATTGCCAAATTAACGGTTTAGCCAACAACAGCATTAAAATCAAAACATTGATTAACACTTAACAACTTCAAACATGAAAAAGAAAATTGCAACTTTCAGTATGATAATTATCGTGCTGCTTTCGCTGGTTTACATCCCAAGCGGTTGCAGCCAACAAGGCGACAAAGACACAGCCATAAGCATTTCGGGTGCTTTTGCATTGTATCCATTGGCTGTAAAATGGGCCGAAGAATACCAGAAACTCCATCCCGAAATCACTATTGATATTTCTGCCGGTGGCGCCGGAAAAGGTATGACCGATGTACTTTCGGGCATGGTTGACCTTGCCATGTTTTCGCGCTCGGTTTCGCCTGAGGAAGTTACAAAAGGTGCCTGGTACATTGCCGTTTCGCGGGATGCGGTGCTGCCAATGGTTAGCGACAAAAACCCGCATCTTGCCGATTTAAAACTCCGTGGCATTACCCAGGCCGAATTTGCCGACATTTTCGTTAATAAAAAAATTACGGAATGGAACCAATTGACTACTAAACCTGGCAACGATAAACTGAATGTTTTTACCCGTTCCGATGCCTGTGGCGCGGCTGAAATGTGGGGAAAATATCTTGGCAAAAACCAGGAAAGCATACAAGGTGTTGGCGTTTTTGGCGATCCTGGGATTTCGGATGCTGTTAAGACTGATGCTTTAGGGATAGGGTACAACAATGTAATTTATGCTTACGATATTAAATCGCGCAAGCCTTATCCAGGATTGGATGTGATCCCTATTGATATAAACAGCAACGGAAAAATTGATGCCGCCGAAAACTTTTATTCGAGTCTCGATTCGGTTATGCTTGCCATACGTGAAGGCGTTTATCCATCACCTCCTGCCCGCGACCTTTACCTGATTTCGAAAGGCACACCGATAAAAAAATCAGTAAAAGATTTCCTTGAATGGATACTTACCGATGGGCAGAAATATGTGAACGAAGCAGGCTATGTGCAATTAAAACCTGAGCAGATTGGGGCTGAAAAGGGGAAGTTGAAATAGGGAGGGGTAAAATGCCATTCAGTGTTTGATTGATGGTCATTCGGTGGTTATTCGTGGTTATTCGTGGTTATTTTGGGGTAAAAAGGGATGCTGTGTTTTGGGGTAGCCTTACTTTTTGAAATGGGTATTTATTATTTCTGGATTAAAACCAATAAAAAAAGAAAATGAAATTCATGAATTTAAAATTGCTTGTGCTAATATTGGTGCTATTGGTGGGACAGGGCAAGGCTCAAACTGCTAAAGATTCGTTGGCCGAATCAGTGGCCAAACTCACGAAATCGGTTCAGGTGCTCGAACGGATAAAAGTTTCTGGCTTCATTCATGCACAGTACCAAAAAGCTGATACTTTAGGTGCAAAATCTTTTAATGGCGGCGATTTTGCCGAGGCTTCGTCACAACGGTTTATGGTGCGCAGGGGCTATTTGAGGTTTGAATATTTAGGCAAACTCTCAACCTATTCAGTCCTGATAAATGCCAACGAAAGAGGTGTGAGTGTGCTTGATGCGTATTTCAACATTAAAGAGCCTTGGCTGAAAGCCTTTAGCCTAAAAGGCGGTATTTTCTACCGCCCTTTTGGGTATGAACTGGGTTATTCGCGCGTACTGAGGGAAAGCCCGGAACTTGGCAGGATCAACCAGTTGTTGTTCCCCGGCGAACGCGATTTGGGCGCATCGGTTACATTCCAAATGCCAGTAAAATCGGTTTTCCATCCCATTAAAATTGATGCCGGCCTTTTTACCGGTAACGGGATAAACCCGGAAACGGATGACAAACTTGATTTTATTGGCCGCGTTGGTGTTGCGGATGAATTAAAAAAACCTAAAATCGAATATGGACTGGGATTTTCGTATTACTCTGGATTTGTGTACCATGCAAAAAAAGAAGTGTATCAGATTGATTATTTTGAAGGAATTCAGGCTTTTCGGCAACTTATGGCTGATAGTGTCCCGGGTAACTACTACAAGCGGCAGTACCTGGGTTTTGATGGCCAATTTAGCGTTCATTCTTTTATTGGAAAAACGACTTTAAGAGGGGAATATATTTATGGCAAACAGCCCGGAGCCGAAAAAACAAGCATAAGCCCCATTATCCCAATTGTTTACAACCTCTATCTGCGTAAATTTCAAGGGGCAACGGTTTTTCTAATACAATCATTGCCTAAGAACATGCACTCCATAGTGCTGAAATACGATTTCTACGATCCAAACACCGAAATTGCCGGAAACGATATTGGCAAAAAAGCCACCAATGCCAAAACTACCAACGGGACCGATGTTGCTTTCTCCACTTGGGGCTTTGGCTGGATTACCGATTTTAACCAAAACCTGCGGTTGATGCTGTATTACGACCTGGTGAAAAACGAAACTTCCACCAATCTGGCTGGCTACACTAAGGATTTAAAGGACAATGTTTTTACCGCAAGGGTGCAGTATAAATTTTAAATTGGGGTTTGGTAGAGTTCGCCGAATTGTGTCAGCCCTTTAATATGCTACAAACAGGATAGAATACGCTATTTATAAACTCAAAAAAGGACCACGGAGCGATGTGCTGAGCTTGCCGAAGCAGCACGGAGGACACGAAGGAAAGCACTGAGAATAAACTCAGTGAACTCAGCGAAGCGATATCACGAATTCCTTTAAAAACAAGCAATTATGGGTAAACTCAGTGGACTCCGTGCTGCTTTGGTAAAACTTACTTTATCCAAGTTTTAACAACCTGCCTCCCTGCAATATATTTCTAACTTTTAAATCAGCCGCTAACCTGTTAATGTATATCTTTGGTACGTGTTTAAACCACAGCATCCTAAAAGCAACAATTAGCCGTTTGTACCCATTTTCAACCACTCATATACGATTGATGTCGGTTAAATTATTAAGTATATATATGGAATTCGAAATTATGCAAACCACTGAATTACAGATACCAATATAATACCCCAATTACAACTAATACCGAAATAAACACAACTGCTTGTGTTTACAGGGATGTTGTTGTACGCAATTTTGAAAAACCAAAACTTCAATGACGAATCAGAATAATATTGACATCCCGAAAGTTAAGCTTGTCGATTTTCCGACTCTGACGAATGATATTCCTGAAATAGTAAATATCAATTACGATTTATGGACTTTAAGAATAACGCTTTCATTTGAGAAAATAGACCGACCTATTTATGTAACTTTTAAAAGAGTTATAGGCTTTAGAGTTTTAGGTGAAGGAAACTTACTTGAATTTTGGAATCCTGCTGTTAGAGTTCCTGGTTGGATCTGGATTGTTGAAAATGGAGGTTGGTTTGATTTAGAGAAATTACGAGGAGGCTTTGTCGAAAGCTATCATGATAATGAGTTTTTGAAAGAATATTTGATAGCCGGGATTAATGATTGCTTAAGTATTATTGCTTTAAGTCAACCAGAAATTAAAGATTCAGAATAAAAAACTGCGTACAATAGGCGTTTGGCTCAATGGCGGGTGACGTGGTTAATTGAACATTCTACCTCGCATCAACATTTGTGGTGTATTGACAGTTTAGTGCTCCGAAATCCGCCACTGCGCCAAACGCCAAACCGTTAGGTACAATAGCAAATTGACTTTTAAATAGGAAAGCATTTGCAAATAATGTTAAAATCATGTACTTTTACATAAAATTTAAAAGTGTACACCATGAATATCAATACATTACATAAGCTCGAAAGGAAAGAGAAGATTCGTATTGTTCAGCTTCTTTGGGATGATATCGCAAATGACCATGACTATACCTATGTTTCATCAGAACATAAGAAGATACTAGATGACAGAATAAATCATCTAGAAAGAGGTATCGCAAATTTTAAGTCTTTAGGAGAGATTGAACAAAAATTCAATTCATTTAAAAAATGAAAGAGTACAAACTACTTGTAGAAGCATTTGCAGAGGAAGAGATAGAGAATGCATATTACTGGTATGAATTACAACAAGAGAATTTAGGAGACTTGTTTTGGAATGAGATATTAAGTTGTTTAAAAAGAATTCAAGGCAATCCTTTTTTATTTCAGAAAGCATATAAGATAACGCGAAGAGCCATAGTGAATAAATATCCCTATGGAATTTATTATGTTATATCGGAAGAAGAAAGATTAGTTAAGGTTATCGCTGTACTGCACTTTAAGAGAAGCAAACGAGTAATTACTTCAAGATTAAGAGACCCCAAAAAATAATATTACAGCAACTACTGTACTTAATAAATAGGAATATGAGCAACACGCAGTGCCCAGCGATTATTCCAGGTTGAAATACATCCCCTGCGTGGCTGTATGTGTTCGAGAATAATTTGAAATCTTTAATACATTTGTGCTGGCTGACAGTTGCGCAACAATTTATTCCGTACTTGCCTTCGTGTCAGCCATTGTGTGCCAGATTAAGAAAACCAATTCTAATAATTAGCTAAAGAAATATGACAACTAAATTCAGAAAAGGTGTTTTTATCAGTTATAGTCATAAAGACCAAAGATGGTTGGACGAATTATTACCCTTTCTCAAACCATATACCAGAAATGAAAAAATTAGCGTTTGGAGCGATAAAAATATTTCGCCTGGCAGCGATTGGGCGGAAGAAATTAAAAATTCCATTGATTCATGCAGGGTTGCTATTTTATTGGTAACGCCAAATTTCATTGCATCTGATTACATAACCGAAAAAGAACTACCAATAATTTTAAGAAAACAAAGTGAGAAGGAACTAATAATATTTTGGATTGCTGTAAGTCATGCTGCATATAAAACTACAGAATTTCACAATATTCAATCAGCTAACAACCCAACTAAACCCCTTGATAGCCTAACACCTTCTGAACGGAACAAAGTTTTTGTAGAAATTGCGGATAAAATTTCAAATGCAATAAATATAAATGCAATTGGAAACGTATTGAAAATTATTGATGATTTTGTGCCCCAACAAAAAGCATTTATTGACGATGTTGAATTTGACAATGGACCAAAAAACTATTCAATTCAAGCAAAGCAGGAAAATGATATTATACAACTCACAACTCCACAAAATTATGTTGTTGAAACAATAACTGGTGAAGATTTGGATAAACTTGATAGGAATTCGATGATTTTAATAAACAGTTATGAGAATACCATGAAAGATTTATTTGAAAGATGGGTAGAATTAAGACC
>CAJAXK010000424.1 GCA_903946925.1 uncultured Bacteroidales bacterium
GACACAAGGATTCACAAAGCATTGTTGTTTAGGGTTTATAGGCTTAGTGAAGCTTATAGGCTTTGTGCCTTTGTGGCTAAAAAAAAGCTTTTCAGAGTGGACTCAATGTTTAAGTAATTAAACGTTTTGGTTAAACAAAATAACCGTTTTCGTGTTAAATAGTTTGCTAATTTTACAGAATGAAAAACAAGAAAGTTATTGTTATTGGTGCTGGGTTTTCTGGTTTGGCTTCAGCCTCGGTATTGGCTCAGGCTGGGTTTGATGTTACTGTTTTGGAGAAAAACAGTACACCTGGAGGACGAGCAAGAAAGTTTTCGGAAAATGGGTTTACTTTCGATATGGGCCCAAGTTGGTATTGGATGCCTGATGTTTTTGAGAAATATTTTGCGCTTTTCAATAAAGTCCCTGCCGATTACTATAATTTACAAAGACTTGACCCATCATACAGGTTTTATTTTGGTAAAAATGAAATCGTTGACATGCCATCGGACTTTAGCGAAATTGTAGAATTATTTGAAAAAGAGGAAGTTGGTGCGGGAAATCAATTGGTACGGTTTTTAAAGGAGGCTGAGTATAAATATACGGTGGCCATGAGCAAGTTTGTGTACAAGCCGGGCATTTCCTTTCTCGAATTTGTTCGTCCTGAGCTATTAACTTCTGTTTTCAGGTTGCAAATGCTACAGTCGTTCGATTCGCACCTGAAACAACATTTTAAAAGTGCCAAACTCAGGCAAATGCTCGAATTCCCGATTTTGTTTTTGGGTGGCACGGCAAAAAATACACCTGCCATGTATAGCCTCATGAATTATGGCGATATAAAGCTTGGGACTTGGTATCCGGTTGGTGGGATGTATAAAGTGGTTGAAGGCATGGTTGAACTTGCAATTTCGCTTGGGGTGAAATTCATTTACGACTCGCCTGTTGATACTATTAACGTTTCGGATGGCAAGGTTACTTCGGTTGTTGCCGGCGGAAATACCTACGATGCAACTTGTGTAATCGCTTCTGCCGATTACCATTATGTGGAGCAAAACTTACTTCCTGAAAAGTACAGATCATATCCTAAATCATATTGGGAATCAAGGGTTTTGTCGCCATCATCCTTGATTTTTTTCCTGGGAATTGATAAACGACTTGAGGGAATTGAGCACCACACCTTGTTTTTTGATGAAGATTTATCCAAACATTCGGACGCAATTTATAAACATCCTTCATGGCCCGAAAAACCCTCCTTGTATTTCAGTTGTACTTCAAAAACGGACCATATGGTTGCGCCTGATGGAATGGAAAACTTATTTGTACTTATACCAGTAGCGCCAGGGTTGGAAGATAATGAAGAAACACGCGAAAAATATTTCCAGATCATCTTAGAGCGCTTTCAAGCTCTTACCGGTCAGGATATAAGCAAAAACATAGTTTTTAAAAGAAGCTATGCCCACACTGATTTCGAAAACGATTACCATGCATTTAAGGGAAATGCTTACGGGTTGGCAAATACTTTAATGCAAACGGCTTTCCTCAAACCTAAAATGAAAAGCAAAAAGGTGAAAAACCTTTATTACACAGGACAACTTACCGTTCCCGGACCAGGAGTTCCGCCTGCACTTATTTCGGGCGAAATGGCTGCTAAGTTGGTTATGAAAGATTTAGGTGTTGGGGTTTAAAGGATAAGTGGATAGATGCAAAAACTGTATTAATATTGCAATGCCGATTTAAACATTTGTATTGAAGTGTTACCTTGTATTGAACCAAAGATATGAAAGAATTATTTGACATGATTTCGCGGAAGTCGAGCAAAATGACAACGGTGATGTACAGCACATCGTTTTCGTTAGGGATACGTTTTTTTAGCAAACGTTTTCACGACCCTATTTATGGGGTTTATGGATTTGTGCGTTTTGCAGATGAAATCGTGGACTCTTTCGAAGGCTTCGACAAGAAGAAACTATTACAAAGGTTCAAGGAAGATACTTATACAGCAATTGAAGAAAAAATAAGTTTGAACCCGATTTTGAATAATTTTCAATACGTTGTAAACCAATACAAAATAGAACGTGAGCTAATAGATTTGTTTCTTACAAGTATGGAAATGGATTTAGAAAAAGTGCAATACGACCAACAAAAGTATGAGGCATATATTTTGGGTTCGGCGGAAGTGGTGGGTTTAATGTGCCTGCGTGTTTTTTGCGAAGGTAACGAACAGCAGTACGCGGACTTGAAACCTTCGGCAATGCGATTGGGTTCAGCATTTCAAAAAATCAATTTCCTGCGCGATCTGAAAGCCGATTATCAAAGTTTGGGCAGAACCTATTTTCCCGGAATTGATATGGATAAATGGGACGATAATACAAAGGCTAGCATTGAGGAAGACATAGAAAAAGATTTTGCCGATGGGCTTGCCGGTATTAGGAAATTGCCTGACGGAGCAAGGTTTGGGGTGTATGTTGCTTATGTTTATTTTCATGAATTGCTGTTAAAAATCCGTCAGGTTAAGGCCGAAAGGCTATTGCATGAGCGGGTAAGGGTTACGAACTGGCGAAAGTATGTATTGTTGATTGTAGCTTACACCCGTAACCTAACAAATAGTATATGATCAGTTGGCTGAAACACATGGTTTTTTTGTTAGGTTTCTTGGTTGGGAATCAAAATGTGGGCGCACAGCAATTACAGGTTGAACATATTCGCGACCAATTTTTCAAAATGGGCAAAACTCAAGATGGCGCATTGAAACTTTACAATTCGTTATCGAAAGCTGATTTATCAAAAAATCCGGTATTATTGGCTTATAGGGGCGCATCCTCGGCAGCGGCAGCAGGATCGGTAAGTGGTGTTTGGAACAAACTCGAATATTTTAACCGAGGTAAAAGCGAACTTGATAAAGCCGTATCCCTGAAACCAGGTGATATAGAAATCAGGTTTGCCCGACTTGCAACGCAGGTTAATGCTCCGGGTTTTCTGGGCTACACAGGAAATATTGATAACGATAAGGCTATAATAATCAAAACATTGGGAAACATCCCGGCAAACGATCAGAATGTGTACCTTTATCAACAAATTTGCAAGTTTTTGTTAACGGATGCTGATCTGAAAAATGAAGAGAAAGTAGCTGTTAACCAACTTGTTGTAAAATTCAATACAAAAATCAAATGACGGATAATGTAATATTGGTTGATACAAACAACAACCCTGTTGGCGAAATGGAAAAAATGGAAGCACATGTGCAAGGTGCTTTGCATAGGGCACTTTCAGTTTTGGTGTTCAACAGTAAAGGGGAAATTTTGTTGCAGCAGCGCGCTTACACCAAATACCATACTCCAGGCTTGTGGAGCAATACTTGTTGCAGCCATCCCCGTCCTGGCGAAGACAGCCTCGAAGCTGCAACACGGAGATTGGGAGAGGAAATGGGATTTACCGTGCCACTTGAAAAATCATTTGATTTTATTTACAGGGCACATTTCGATAACGGCCTTATCGAACATGAGTTCGATCATGTGTTTTTTGGGAATTTTGATGGAATTCCAGTCCCTAATCCCGATGAAGCACATGATTTTAAATGGGTGAGGCATAGCGACCTTATGGAAGACATGAGATCCAATCCCGAGGATTATACGGTTTGGTTCAGGATTATTATGGAAAAAATTGAAGAAAGGATTCCCGGATTGTTTAACAGAGAAATGGTGTAAATACTTTAAAAACCAACAAATCAAAATACTATGGAAACAATGATTGACCTGTTGCTTATTGTAGCTGCTTTCTTCTTTATGGAGTTTATGGCCTGGTTTACCCATAAATATGTGATGCATGGCTTTATGTGGTTTTTTCACCGCGACCATCACATACGCGATGGCCGCAAAATTGAGTGGAACGATGTGTTTGCGGTAATTTTCGCATTTCCCAGCATACTCCTAATCTACCTTGGGGTGATGACGCCAAATAGTTATATGTTGAGCATTGGAATTGGCATAATGCTTTACGGTGCAGCCTATTTCATGTTTCACGATGTGTATGTACACCAACGCATACCCATCTTGAAAAACTTCTCGAACCGTTACCTCCGTGCCACCGTTAAGGCCCACCTCGAACACCATAACCCCCGTGCCGAGTACAATTATGGATTCCTTATCGCACCAATGAAATATTATAAGGAAGAATTTGGGAAGAAGAAATAGGTTATTAGTTATTAGTTATTGGTTAATGGTTAATGGTGATAGTTGATTCGATACTTGGTGATTCGAGATCAGCTATTTGGTTTTTGTCAATTTTTTGCAACAATCATCAATTTAACAAAACTTTTCAACAACTCAACCTATCAACTCCTCAACCCCTCAACCCCTCAACCCCTCAACCCTTCAACCCTTCAACCCATAAACCTCTCAACCCATCAACCAAACAATGGAAAACTGGCTTTACATGCTGATAAACTTAGGGGCGATAAGTGTCCCTTTTATTGCCAGTTTCGATGGTAGGCTCAGGTTCGATAAACAGTGGAAATTTCTATTGCCTGCCATGCTGCTTACCATGCTGGTTTTTATCCCATGGGATATGTTGAAAACCAGTTTGGCTGTTTGGGGGTTTAATCCCAGATATTTAATTGGGGTTTATATAGGAAACCTGCCATTGGAAGAATGGCTGTTCTTTATCGCGATTCCTTATGCTTGCCTCTTTACCTACCATTCGTTGAATTATATAGTGAAAATGGACTATTTGGGAAGATACGCTCATTTTATAACTCTTGGTTTGGCGATAACCCTTCTAATTATTGGCCTTTTGAATTTTGGAAAGCTTTACACTTCAGTAACTTTTATTTCGACGGGTTGCTTTTTGCTTTTCCACCGTTTTGTGGTAAAAGGGGCCTATATGGGACGGTTTTATTTGATGTATTTTGTAACCCTCATCCCTTTCTTTATAGTAAATGGTTTGCTTACAGGTTCCTTTATCCCGGAAGAAGTTGTGTTTTATGATGATGCACAAAACTTAGGAATACGTTTAGGGACCATTCCTGTTGAAGATATGGTTTACGGTTTGTTGATGTTATTAATGAACGTAAGCTGGTTCGAGTATCTTAAGAAAAGAGCCGACAGATTAACCATTAACTCTCGACTAACTAAATTTAAATAACTGATTAAGAGATTATTACTAAAAGTGTTTTACGCTTGATTTTTAAATTGATTCCTGCTGGCACGTTTTAGATAAGGTAAGTTTTTTACCTCAAAGACCTCACCCCCGTCCCCTCTCCTTGAAAAAATGAGAGGGGTGCCTATACCCTTGAAACTCGGGCAAGCAATGAATACACCAATCTGTGATGTTGCTCCATATAATTTTCATGTTTTCGTCATTGGGACACCATTAGAATTCACCATTATATCATTTTTCGAGTTTAGATCATGAATTTGGCAATAAATCTTGAGTTAACCTCCTGAGAATTCAATATTTGGAATAAAATTCACTTTTTTTAAAATGTTGTAGATTTTCTAAGGACACCCAAAAATAGAATTATTCAATTGCAAAGTGCTGTATTACAATTATTTACAATTTGATGCTGAAAATCTGACGAAAACAGGAGGTAAGTTTTTTACATCAGAGACCTCACCCCCGTCCCCTCTCCTTGAAAAAATGAGAGGGGTGCCTATACCCTTGAAACTCGGTCAAGCAAATGAATACACCAATCTGTGATGTTGCTCCATATAATTTTCATATAACTAAAAATAATTGACTGATGAAGATACTGTTTCAAAAAGCCAGTTGCGCCTACTTTTACGTCAGGTTAGTTCCAATTAGAGCGATAGTTATCGTGTAAGTCTATTAACCAATAACCAATAACACTTCGACAAGCTCAGTGTCCGCCAATAACCACCTTCCCTGGATACACCAGCAAAGCTTCTTCCAGGCACTTAACGGCATTGCGCAAATCATCAATTTTAAGCACGTAGGCTATGCGGACTTCGGTTTTTCCAAGTCCGGGGGTAGCATAAAAACCAGATGCTGGCGCCAGCATCACGGTTTGGTTTTGGTAACTGAAATCTTCGAGCAACCATTGGCAGAATTTGTCGCTGTCGTCAATAGGCAGGCTTACAATGCTATAAAAAGCTCCTTTTGGTTTTGGTGCAAACACGCCCGGTATTTTGTTCAACTCGGCAATAACAAAGTTGCGGCGGGCAATGTATTCGTCGTACACTTCCTTGAAATAAGTGTAAGGTGTTTGTAACGAGGCTTCGCCAACTACCTGCCCCAGCGATGGTGGGCTTAGGCGTGCCTGTGCATATTTTAAAGCTGAATTCAGGATTTCGGTATTACGCGTAATGAGGGCTCCAATGCGCACGCCACATTCGCTGTAGCGTTTTGAAACCGAATCTACCATCACCACATGGTTATCGAGCCCATCGAGTT
The DNA here is from genome assembly GCA_903946925.1 of uncultured Bacteroidales bacterium. Taxonomy (GTDB): domain Bacteria; phylum Bacteroidota; class Bacteroidia; order Bacteroidales; family UBA4417; genus UBA4417. Next base: position 6,388 of record CAJAXK010000424.1, read on the forward strand.
TCATTACCGAGAAATGTTCGATGCCATCGTAACAAAATTCGCGATATACTTCATCGGCAAATAAATATAGGTCGTGTTTCAGCACCAGGTCGCGGAGTTGCAACAGCTCCTGATTGCTATACAAATAGCCGGTTGGGTTATTGGGGTTGCACACCATTATGGCCTTGGTTTTTGGTGTGATTGATTTCTCGAATTCGGCAATGGGCGGCAGCGCGAAACCATCCTTTATATTGGAGGTTATTGGCTTTACCGTAACCCCTGCCGTGAGGGCAAAGGCGTTGTAATTGGTATAAAAAGGCTCGGGGATTATTATTTCGTCGCCGGGGTTGAGGCACGAGAACATGGCAAAAAGTATGGCTTCGGAACCGCCTGTGGTTATCAATATCTGGTTATGATCAACCATTATGCCTTGCCTGCAATAGTTTGCCGCCAGGGCTTTGCGGTACGATTCGTTACCTGCCGAATGGCTGTACTCTATTACCTTTCCATCGAATTTACGGATGGCTTCGAGGGCTACTTCGGGTGTTTTTATATCAGGCTGGCCGATGTTGAGGTGATATACCTTGATGCCCCTTTTTTTTGCGGCTTCGGCATAAGGGACTAATTTGCGGATGGGTGATGCAGGCATTTGCTGGCCACGCTCTGAAATATTTGGCATTGCTGTAATGTGTTTTGGGTTGTGAATTGAAAAACACTGCAAATGTATATAAATATGTAGAAGGACATGTTGTTTTGTGGATTGGTTATTTGTTAATGGTTATTAGTTATTGGGGAATGCGGAACTTGGATAGGAGTCCGCGGCACCAGGAACGCTGCACTTGGCACAAGGTTTCTATACCTATCATATAGCCGCACCGTACCTAATCTGAAAGGCATTTACATTAAGAAGCATCAATCGGACAGCTAACAACAACACATTTACATCGAAGAACAACACATTGACATCGAAGAACAACACAATGACAAGAAGTCAGTTGATATCGAAGAACAATATATTACACACCATATTCCTTTAACCACTATATTTGTATTATCAAAAGCGGGGGCAACGTGTTAAATTCTGCGCTCATTTTGATGTCAGTATTTAAAATCGGTCAGGTAGTTAGATTTCTTAAACCATTTCCTGATGAAGATCCTCAGCAGCCATATTTGGTTAAAGAGGTCAAGAATGGACAGGAAAGCACTCGTATCGATATTTCTCCCTTGAATCTGGGCCTTGCTTTCCCGCCTGTTTACACGGTCAGATCAACTGAATTGATTTTGGTTGAACAAGTTTGATTCAGAGCAGCATTCAATCCCATCAATTTGTAAATACTGGGTTAATGGACAATCATCAGCAAACTAGAGAAGAATTTATCAGTGCTAACCGTTCAAACATTGGATTGGAAATCCAAAAAATTCGAGTTAAGAAAGGATTCAGTCCGGCTCATCTTGCCGAAATTATGGGTATCAGCAGGGCAACCATTTCAAAAATTGAAAACGGAAAGTTTGCCATTAGTGTCGACTATCTTGCAAAATTTGCTTGGCATCTGGATTTCGATGTCATATTGTCCGAAAAAGTGAATCTTTGAATGAAAAGATAAATGAGTTGATTTTTTTTTTTCAAGAAATTTAAGTTGAAATACCTCGCTAAAATGACAGATGTGCATTCCACTGAAGTGAGAAGCTACAATATGAGCCGTATCAAATGTAGAAATACCAAACCTGAGATTTTTGTGCGAAAATATTTATTTTCAAAAGGCTTCCGTTATCGGTTACATTTAATACATTTACCGGGTAAACCAGATATAGTTTTACCAAAGCATAATACCATTATTTTTATAAACGGATGTTTCTGGCATGGTCATGAAAATTGTAAATATTATAAGTTACCTGGCACAAAAAACTGAATGGTGGAAAAATAAAATTAGTCAAACAAAAGAACGTGACATTCAAAAGATGGAAGAAATTGTTCATTTAGGTTGGTGCCCTTTGGTTATCTGGGAGTGTGAATTAAAGCCAGGCAAAAGAGAACAAACATTGAATAGTGTTTATTTGTCAATAACAGGAGGAGAAAAATTATAATGACCAAAAAAAAGGATTTTAAATTTATAGATTTGTTTGCTGGAATTGGTGGTTTTCACATTGCAATGCATGAGAATGGAGGTCAATGTGTTTTTGCATCTGAAATAGACAAATTTGCAAGACTGACCTATGAACACAACTTTAAGAAAATATCTCCAGAAATATTTGAAAAAGGAAATTTTAACGAGGATATAACTGATGAAAATCTGGATTATAAGAACATACCTGATTTTGATGTTTTATGCGCAGGATTCCCATGTCAACCATTTTCACATCCAGGACTAAAAAAAGGTTTTGATGATACCAGGGGAATATTGTTTTTTAATAATCTAGAGATCGTAAAAGCCAAAAAAGAAGTATATAAACGCATCGCTTAAAACAATAACTACTATCAAGGTCAGTTCAGCCTAATTGAAAACCATAATTTGATGGCGAGGTATATTAAAAACAAAAAAAAATAAACTCATGACACAAAATGAGAAAAAATTTAGCTGGGTCCAAACACATAAAGATCTGGTTAAATACCTAGTTGGTAAAGAAAATGATCAAGAGGAATTAATTGAAATATTAAGAAAAGTTGGAATAACGCCCTTAAATGATGAAGCTATTAAAGGGGTAAAAACTGACTTACTAGAGATCGACCCTTTTACTTTTTTTTGCTACATATATAAATACGGTTCAGAAAAGCGATTGAGTTATCTGCAAAAAATTGCTGAATATTTAAATCTTTCAATTCCATCAGGTGAAGCTGGTATTCCTTCGGCAAATGCTCAGAGTGTATGGCTATTCCCTTATAAGTACATGAGAACAAATAATGAGATTAAAAGATTGTGGACATTGTTTAATGCTGCAATTAATAACCAGATTACAGATGAACTATTTGATGATGTATTAAATATCAAAAACGTTGCAAAAACTAAACTTACTGAGGCATTATTCAATGTCGACCCAGAAAAATATTACCCGATAAATGGTCCTACAAAACCATATTTAGAAGCAGAACTTGGTATTAAGGCAAGTTTTAATTCCTACTCAGAATATAATGCACTACTAAATCAAATACACACTAAGACCAACATTCCTTTTTATGAATTATCGTATCGTGCATGGGAATGGAATAATGATAAAAACATGGAATCAGGCAATTGGACAGAGGAAGAACTTAAAGCAGCCGTATTTTCATACATGGAAATGTTTGATAAATACTATAATAAGGTAGCATTTGTAAAACAAGATTATTATAGAAAACTTGCATCAAAATATAACAGAACTGAAAAGTCGTTTGGTTATCGAATGCAAAATATTTCACATGTATTAAAGGCAATGGGAAAAGATTGGTTAGAAGGATTAGCCCCTGCTCAAAATGTAGGAACAAATACAACTAAGATTATTGAGAAATATATTCTTGAATATGAACATACCACTAAAACTATTGTAGGGGTCAATCAAAAATCTTTTACGCTAAAACCTTTGCAAGAGGCAATTGAATTGTCAGGATTATTTTATTCTAAAATATTAATTATCCGTTTCGTAACATCACTACTCACCAAGCCATTTGTAATCCTCTCAGGCCTCTCTGGTTCAGGAAAAACCAAACTAGCTCAAGCTTTTGCACAGTGGATTTGCCAGGATGACAGTCAATATTGTATAGTTCCAGTTGGTGCCGACTGGACTAATCGGGAGCCTCTATTGGGATATCCTAATGCATTAAAACCTGATGAGTACATTAAACCCGATAATGGAGCACTGGATGTAATTATCCAAGCAAACGAACATCCGGAATTGCCCTATTTTCTGATTCTGGATGAAATGAACCTTAGCCATGTGGAACGATACTTTGCCGATTTTTTAAGTGTAATGGAATCAAAAGGCGAGATTTCACTTTTTGCTGAAGGTAGTGTTATTAATGGTGTTCCGGCAAAGCTTTCATTGCCATCTAACTTGTTTATAATAGGCACAGTAAATATTGATGAAACCACTTATATGTTCAGCCCAAAGGTTCTCGACCGCGCTAACGCCATAGAATTCAGGGTTACGAAACAGGAAATAGTAAACTTCTTTGCCAGCAAAAAGGATGTTGATATGAACAAACTTAAAACTCAGGGTGCATCCATGGCGCAAAGCTTCCTGAAAATGGCTGGAAGAAGAGAGTTTGATGAACAGGATTTAACTGCCACACATAATACCTTGGTTAACTTCTTTGAACAACTAAAGAAAACAGGGGCTGAATTTGGTTATCGGAGTGCTTCTGAAATAATGCGCTTGATTAATCAATTAACAATTGTTGATGCAGGCTTAGGGGCAGATGAAAAGATTGACATTTCGATAATGCAAAAACTTTTACCAAAGCTTCATGGCTCGCGCCGCAAGCTTTGTCCTGTGCTACTTACGTTGGGTGGTTTTTGTGTGGATAAAACAAAAATTGAAAACATAGAAAAGGACGTTTTCGTAAAAGAAGATTTTAATTTTAAGACTGTTGGAGTAAAATATCCAATATCTCTCGAAAAAATAACCCGAATGTACAAGGGTGCCATTGAAAATGGTTTTACCAGTTATGCTGAAGCTTAAAGAATTATGAAAGATATTCAGCCAATTACACCTTCGTTTATCGAACAAATAAAACAGCTTTTGAGAGATGCTCAAAATGGTGTATTCCGTTCGGTAAACACAATCATGGTTCAAACCTATTTTGAACTGGGCAAACGCATTGTTGAGCAGGAGCAATCAGGGGAAGAGCAGTCGAATTATGGGGATTATTTGCTTGAAACACTTTCGAAAAATTTAACAAAAGAGTTTGGCAGAGGTTATTCAAAGCGAAATCTGGAGTTAATCCGTAAATTCTATCTTATCTACAAGATTGCGAAATCACCGATTTCGCAATCTATAAGTTGGACACATTACCTTCATTTGATGCGAATTGCCAAAGAAGAAGAACGACGGTTTTACGAAATAGAAACAGAAAGCAACAACTGGAGTGTACGGGAGTTGGAACGCCAAATCAATTCATCGCTTTACGAGCGATTGTGTTTAAGTAAAGTTAAGAATGAGGTTTTGCGTTTAGCCGATAAAGGTCAGATCGTTGAAACACCCCGGGATTTGATTAAAGATCCGTATGTGCTGGAATTTTTGAATCTCAAAGAGCATCATTCATATAGCGAGACTGACCTGGAGCAAGCGTTAATTGATAAGTTAGAACATTTTTTGCTGGAATTGGGCAAAGGTTTTACGTTTGTTGGTCGCCAAGTACGGTTTACGTTTGATGAAGAACATTTTAGGGTTGACTTGGTATTCTATAACCGCTTGCTTCGCTGTTTTGTACTTATCGACCTTAAAATAGGCAAGCTGAAACATCAGGATCTGGGACAAATGCAGATGTATGTAAACTATTACGATCGTTTTGTTAAATTGGCTGATGAAAACAAAACGATTGGTATCATCCTGTGCAAAGATAAAAAAGACACTTTGGTTGAAATAACCTTGCCCGAAAACAACGAACATATTTTTGCCAGTAAATACGAGCTGATTTTACCAAGTAAAGATCAGTTTAAACAGTTATTAGGAGCTCAGAAATAATAACAATATGGCTGCATTACCAACTGTAGAATTAGATTTATCATACATTGAAACCGATTTGAAACTGGTTATTGACGAAAAGGTTGCCAGCACACTTTTTGACTGTAATGATGCTGAAATGCACGGAGAGGCACGTTTTCAGATGGTTGAAGGTTTTTCGTATGATTATGAATTTAACGACAGTCGGTACACAATTGCAAAAGACCAGATTGTGCAGCCCCATTCGCGCAAAAAGCATCTTGGAACCATTTCGCCTAATATTTATGTTGGAACCTTAGCTTTGCCCATATTAAAAGAAGATAAAGAAAGAGGCAATGCATTTGTTGAAGTCAGGTCTGTTAAAGCAGATTATCGTAACGATTACCGCGATATGCTTGAATTGATTACTGAGAAATGTACCGACTTGCTTATGCAAGCCAACTCGCCGGTATCACATAATTTTGAAACCGATTTTGAAAAGGACAACGAAACACTTTATCAGAAATTTGCCTTTATTCAATCGATAATTGCAACCAATGAATTTGCTGAATCGGTACATCGCATTGTTTCTTCACCGGTAACCCAATGGAAAGCAATTGCAGAACTAAAGGATATCAGGAATATAAGGAAGTTTAAAAATTCAAATATAAAAGAACTCATTTCAGCTAGTAATCGGACTCAATTACCTGAAAATCATTATTTGCACCAGTATGGTTTAAATAACCTGCCTGGTAAAATAACCTCGGTACGAAAATCAGATACCGTTGACACTCCGGAAAACAGATTTGTAAAATTTGCGCTGGAAAGTTTTTTAAAATTTTGTTCTGATATTAATAAAAAGTCTATCAAAGAATCCAGGTTGTATCAGGAATCCGGAATAGTGGAAAAGGAACTGGAATCATTTTTACACCATTCTGTTTTTAAGGGAATTTCACATCCTGAAACCTTAAAATTAAACAGTCCTATATTGCAGCGCAAAGAAGGTTACCGGGAGGTTTTACGTGTTTGGTTAATGTTTGACCTTGCGGCAAAACTGGTCTGGAAAGGTGGCGAGGATATATATAGTGGTGGAAAGAAAGATATTGCAACTCTCTATGAATATTGGTTGTTTTTTAAGTTGCTCGATTTGTTTAAGTCCATATTTGATATCGAACCAAAAGAAATATCAGAACTTATAAAAGAGACAGATGACGGTTTGAATTTGCAACTTAAACAAGGAAATCACACCGCACTTACCGGCGTTTTTAATGCAGGTACACGTCAGTTAAAAATACGCTTTAATTATAACAGGTCGTTTAGTGGTAAAAATGATTATCCCAATTCCGGCAGTTGGACAACCACCATGCGTCCTGATTACACTCTGTCTTTCTGGCCTTATGCAATATCAGAAGCAGAAGCTGAACTTCAGGAACTCATTGTTCATATTCATTTTGATGCAAAATATAAAATAGCAAACCTTATAAATGTAATAAATGAGTCTGCTAATCAGAACAAGAAAACAGAGCTTGGTATAATTAACAAATTTGAACTTAAGAATTTTAGTTGGGAATATATATCTGATTTACTTGTAAATAAGGGTTTTGCCAAAGTCAGGAACAAAGATGCGCTTTTACTTTTATGCTTCTTTTGGGAAGAAAAAGGTATAGAATCAATTGGCGAAATAACCGGAGAAGACTTTGCTGAATTGGTTGAAATAATCCAACAAGCCATATTAAGCGAAGAAAAAGAAGAAAACAGAAAAGGTATCTACAAAAATGCCGATTTGCTGAAAATGCATGCCTATAAAGATGCAATTCGCAGAACTGGCGGTGCTTATGTCCTTTATCCTGGCGATACATCTGTTAAGAAAAAAGGGTTTCATGAAATAATTCCTGGTTTAGGAGCTTTTCCTGTTCGTCCTTCAAAAACTGACGATGGAACAAGCGAATTGAAAAACTTTATTTTGGAAGTCATCAACCATTTTATAAACCGGGCTTCACAGAGGGAAAAGATTGCTTACCGCACATTTGATGTTTATAAAAATAAACCGCAAAGAGAAAATGAAGTGAATGAAACTTTACCAGAAACTTATGGTGACAACAGAAGTCTGATTCCTGATGATACATTTGTTTTGGTTGGGTATTGCAAGAATAATTTGAATATTGATTGGTATAAAATGGAAGGAAAATACAATTTCAGAATGGATGATGACAGGGGTTCATTGAGTTTAGAGAATAGTGTAGTTAATGCTAAATATCTACTTATAAGAGAATATGGGAAAGATACAGCCGACAAAATTTTCAAAATAAAAAGCAAAGGTCCAAAAGTCTTTAAAGGCACAAGCCTAGTTGGTTACAAAACTAATAATCTTAAAGACTACTATTTAGTAATTGAAATAGAAAAGGAAGAAAGTACAGACTTTTACGGCGCAAGTTTTAATTTCAAAGTACTAGAAAAATATAAAGAAATTAAATCGAAATATAATCCTGTTACAGCAGCTGGAATTCCTTTTGCTGTAACCTTATCAGAATTAATGAAAGCGAAAGTCAAATAACCAAAGCATCAACAAGCACATTTTTAAGCCGCTCCCTCTGTCGCACGTACTTTCTCACCGAAGGTAATCCTTCGTGTGGTATTACCCACGATCGCGCTCGTTTGTAACGCGGGATGGTATAATTTTCCACCAATTCCCGTTCATCATCCCCCAATTGGAGCGCGTCTTAATTTCTGATGCGTTCCAATATTAGTGTATAAAAACTCAGAACTGTGGATGAACCACCCTGGCGGATGCAATATTGGAGAGCGTGTTAGGTTCAGCTCATAGTATCGAATTAAAAGGAGAATCGCTCAGAAAGAAAATAGAAAAAGAAAAAAGCTATTTTTGCTCACTCACCGTTCATTGCTTTATGGCCTACTTTCTTCCGGAATCACTGGCCTAGTTTGTCTGGAATATTCAAAATTTCTCATGTAACCTTTCTGTACCAATCTTGTCAAACGTAGTATAAATTTTGGTTTCTCTGAATAACTCAATAAAGAATATAAAATGTCTCTCTTGCGCGTAATCCTCTGCATAATTTTTCCACCCCTTGCTGTAATCGATAAAGGATGTGGCTCAGTAATAATAGTATTACTTCTCACTCTTTGCGCCTGGGTTCCTGGTGTGATTGGCGCTTTGATTATTTGTAAAAAATAATTTTTCCACAATGGCGATCGTATTTAGCGCGAGTCTGTAAAAACTTCATATCCCTGTTATCAGTCTTTAGAACTGGTCTTGGTAGTTTTCATCTGTTCGTGTTATTTATTGGCATTTGTCACTTTATTTATTTTTCAGTACCAATAATATTCTTACCAGAATAACCTGTTTTTTCATTTATTACCTATCTTTGCATCAAATCATCACGATTCTCTTAAATGAGAAACCAACCGAGCGGGGAAAGCCACGGTGGTACAAACGATGAGGGGTATCTAACCAAAAAAGTCCTTATGTACAACTTATCTTTCTTTTCAACTGCTTTTCGCACTCTCGGGATTTCCATTTTTTGGCAATTTCCCGCATGTCCTTCTTTGCCTTTCAGTCTGGTCAAAGTTTTTCCAAATGTCAATATTTCAACCACAAATCCCTAAATCCAAACCCCTAAACCCTTCAAAGCAATGAATTACAACGAAATCAAATCCGATTACAGGCCTGAATACCATTGTATATCCGGATCAAGCAGTAGTTTTTCCGGCTGTAAAAGCCAGTTTTTATCATATTCAAAACTGAAGGCGTTTTTACCTTTGGCTTGTTGGGCAGTTAGCACTCCAACACACTTTGGGCCTTTAAGCTCCGCCCAATCAGCATAAACCCATATATCCAGTTTACTTGTGCTCATCCTATTTGTTTAACAAGTTTAGGTCCTGAAGTTTCTTGCCAAATTCATCATCTGCCGCAAGTTTCAGAAAATCTTTCTGCAGGTTCAAAACTCTCAGTACATTAAAGTATGAACCTAATGCTACACTGGCATCACCCTTTTCAACTTTTCTAAGAGTTTCCCTATGTATTCCGGCCCGTTCAGCAACCTGCAATAAAGTAAGGCTTCTTCTTTTCCGTGCAAGGGTAAACTGCTCACCCATAGCGGCAAGAATCTCCTGATGTTTAGGATAGATAATTTGTTTCTTTGTGTTCATAATGGCGATTATTATTGGCAAAGATATACATATAGGCGATAATAATAGGCATATTTAAAATTATTGTTCTATTTTAAAGAAAAATGCAAAACAAAATCCTAACCCCCGCCGGTACACATTTGTCGCGTGCGTCGGTACATTCTTTACTGCCATCACCCGTATTTCAGATTTCTGAAGTATATTTACCGATTCTCAATAGCGTAATATTAGTTCTGCCAACCCTATCATTCAATTAATCCGTTTAAATATGAAAATCCTGCCAGTTTTGGATTCCTGCGAAATGCGTATGGAGCATCAACGCTCTCAACAATTACGTTCTGAAACTTTACTCTCTTTACTCATAACTGAGCGTGAAAATTATAAAATCAGCTATCTGGCAAATAAAAATTTTACTGCAATTGAGTTAGATGACGACATGGATAAAAACGAATTGAGATATGAGCTTAACTACGCAATAATATTGCTAACCGATTATCAAAAAACAAAGACATTGAGCATTGCCCTTCCTTCAAATGCATTTAGCAAAGACTTTTCTGACAAATTAAATTCAATAAAAGACAGAATTGAAGCAATAATAGTTAAATATTAAGCTAATATTAGCCTCAATTGGCTCGTTTGCCAAACCACTCATCAATTTATGTATTGCTCGCCATCCAAAAAATACCTCTCGTAACGGTTTTCATCAAGCCTTCAAGCTGTTGCATTAAAAAACCGCGATACTGCGCGAATCCTTTCGCATTGTGCATTCATATTTATCTGATATTCCGATCAAATAAAGCCAGAAAACCCAGTCGTAAGTGTGCCATATTTAGTACAATTATAACTCGGATTATTTAGCGTACAAGTATTTCTACTCTCTCATTTCCGAAAACCCAAACCCTCGAAGCGGTTTTTACCAACACTTCGGGTAGTTGCTTTTAAAAAACGTTATTCCCGCTAAAGCCCTATTCCAATGCCCAATAACGAATAACCTAATAACTATTTTTCCCAAAACACCCCCGCCCACACAGGCAGTGCCGGATGGCTCCATGTGCGTTTTCCTGTCATGGTTATTGCAATTGCTGTCCATACATCCCACCCAATAAGGCACACTGTCGGCATCACCACCTAAAAATAAGATAATCCTTCAACTGTTTGGAATACAAAACTAACAGGGATCAGGAACAAAAGTTGTGGAGCTATGATAAAATATTGACTTTTGCAAAAAAATAGATTTTTGCAATGAATGACTCTTTTGACGTATTAATGAAACTGATTCTTCCTGAATCAATCGAAGCGTATTTTAAATTAACCTCATACAAAAAAGTAGGAGAAGAACTTCACTTGTATCTGCGTGAAACAAACTCGATACCACTAGAATATCAAAATAATAAGCTGATCTCCAAAGGCTTTTTCGATGAGGCCACCATACAGGATTTTCCGATACGAGGATATCAGGTATTCCTACACATTACAAGGCGCAGATGGCTCAATGAGGATACGGGCAAGGTGGTTTTTCGTAATTGGGATATGGTAGCACAAGGAACGCGAATCACGAAGGATTTTGCGGCTTTTTTAAAAGAAATCAGCCGATACCCAGGCTCATAGCATACAGACCATTGGTTCATTCTATGGCGTTGAAGGGAAAAAGCTACAACGCTATTACCGGAATCGATTGAGTGACTTTAAACAATGGAAACATTGCCAGGATGCAAGCAAAGGCTTGATATTTCCAGAAAACCTCGGCCCTTATTTATCTATTGACGAAACTTCATTATCTCACGGAGAACTCTATACTATTGTTACCAATAAATCAGCAAAAGGGAAAAAGGGTGCGCTGGTAGCTATTCTGGAAGGAACCCATTCCGATACAATCATTCCCTTTTTACAACAACTTCCTGTAAAAGAACGCAATAAAGTAGAAGAAGTTACACTGGATTTAGCTGGAAACATGAATCTCATTGTTCGTCGCTGCTTCCCGAATGCAAGGATAGTTATCGATCGATTCCATGTACAGCAATTAGCTACTGAAGCACTCCAGGAAATACGCATTAAATACCGATGGGAAGCCTTAGATGCAGAAAATGAGGCTCTTGAAGAGGCAAAACGAAGCAAACAGAATTATATTCCGGAAATCCTCAGCAATGGGGATACGCTAAAACAACTTCTTGCCAGGAGCCGCTACTTGCTGTATAAACACGAACAAAACTGGACACAGCAACAATCTATCAGAGCCAACATCCTATTTGATCGCTTTCCGGATATTAAAAAGGCTTATGATTTGACACAAAATTTATCCAGCATTTATAACACCTCTACTGAAAAGATCTATGCCTATACAAGACTTGCAAAATGGCATGAAAAAGTGGAACAAGCAGGTTTTAAGACATTTAATACGATCTCCAAAACAATAATGAACCATTATAAGAGAATCCTTAACTATTTTGATAATAGAAGTACCAACGCATCCGCTGAATCATTCAATGCCAAAATAAAAGCTTTCAGGCAACATCACAGAGGTGTTACGGATGTCAATTTCTTCCTTTTCAGGCTATCTAATCTATATGCTTAATATCTTAGCTCCACAGGTTTTGAGCATGATCC
>CAJAXK010000425.1 GCA_903946925.1 uncultured Bacteroidales bacterium
CGCAACAGTTCCAGGGAACTTATCCCCATTTTCGTCCTGTGCTTTATGCATAGCTCCTGCACCAACATATAAACCTTCCAGGAAAACTTTCAAATTCAATGTCTTGGTTGACGGTGTTACCGTCAACACCCCTGAAACATTGGTTGTACCATTCCAATATCCACCACCTGTTGCGCCATAACCTCCATATACAAATGTACCGGTTTCTCCGTATTGGAAGCGGCTGGCATAATAGTAGGTTCCGGCTGAGGAAATGGCAGTTCCAATTTCTGCTTTAAATTCATCGTTCGAACCTGAAGGACCAAAGAATGGTGCAGCTACCCAATTAGTCCAGGTGCTGGGATCGGTATTGCTTGTGCTGTAACCTGCCCATGCCTGTAATCCGGTGGTTGCTCCGGCTGCGGCAGTTACTCCGTTTTGGATATAAGCCTGGGCATATACATCATATGCTCCACCTGCTGTTATTGTACCATTCTCAGGCCACTGAAGGTTTGCCCAATTGATTGCTCCGCCCCAAATATCATTTTGCGTAGCATTTGCTGCTACTGTTATGGAACGGTTTGATCCACCGGCATATTCGCCGCCGTCCCAGCCTGCGTTTTTGAAATATTTGTACTCATAAGTAGCCGCTGTTAATCCAAGGGTTTTGGTATAAATAAGCGATGCGCCCACTTGGGTCATAAGCATATTTGGATTGGTGCCTGGTATGCTCCAGTTTGCAAAAGGGAAGTTACCAGCCAAATATACCATATCTGTGCCGGGTACAAAGCCTGCTGCGGTTGACATGTCCACATTAAAGGTGATTGTTTGAACAGGCAATTCGTAAGCACCAATAGTTGGAGCAACAAGACTCCTGGTAATACCAAGCACATCCGTCGTTACTGTTGCTAATGGAATCGCAGCACCGGCAATCGGTGATGTAGAAAGAGGTAGAAGATTGGTAGTAGAAGTTAACAACGGATCTAAAACAATTGATGATACATCCTTTAATGTGTATGTTTTCCAATCGGTAAGTGTAGCAAAAACTGTAGCACTTCCATATCCAACCTGAGGGTTAAATCCATTGCCAAAATAATCGTTGTTATCGCTGTATCCGCCTGTAAATGGATTCATTGGAGCTCCACAGCTAACAGCATAAGTGGTTGTATTAAGTGAAACAGCTAAAGGATCGCGGGTCATCGAATTATTTAAAATATTGTTCCTGAAATCTACACCAGTGGCATTTCCACTAAAATGTACACAGGTTGAGGTTGTTCCTGTTTCAGCCCCTGATCCATTGCCATCTCCAAGCACAGCTCCACTCAGATAAACTGTATTATAAGCCATCAGCAGGTGTTGGCAACGCTCAATAATAATACCTTTAGTACAAGCCTGGGTTGGACTGAGGTTTGCACCGGCCGTCTTAATATTATAAATGAGGTTATTCGTAATTTCGCCAAGGGATGATGTATTGTCAGAGAAAGATAATCCTGTACAATTACCGCCTGGTCCGGTTACAAACCAATCATGTATTTTATTTTTGCGGATTTTGGCATTGGAACAATAATATGCACCTATTCCGGCTGAGTTATCAAGAACACTTCCTGAAGGCTGACCGATTACTTCATTGCCTTCAACCAGTAAGTTGTCGCAGTACTGTATATCTACCCCTCTCCAGGTAATCCCTTTCGAATCAGTTTCTGAACCAATTAAATTATTTGTAATCTGCACATTGGTTACCAAACTTGCTGGCACACCATACAAAGCAATACCAAATTTCCCCTGGCTGATAATATTGTTATTGATAACAATATCATTAAATCCGCCGCCGCTGCCGCTGAAAGAAAGTACAGTTGTGGCATAGCCAGTGGTTGTAACCGCATGAAGGATACAGTTTTGAACAGTTATATGGGCCGCCGGTGTACTTCCGTTATTGGAAAAAGCCAAAGTTGCCGAGTTGCTGGCATTCGCGATGTTTTCGATAGTTAGGTTTTGGTTATTGTTCAGGCTCTTGTTGCTGCTTCCTCCATTATAACCATCTATTATTATATATTGGGCACCGTTGAAAAGTATAAGTCCTTCGGCACCGCCTCCGACCGGATGTATGTTTTCGCCAAATAGTTCAACATTCATTCCGGTATTGGGTTTCAAAGTAACTGTATTGATGGCACTCGCACCATTCGACGAAGTAACAACTATCGGAAACGATTCGGATGGATAAGTGGCATCGTCGAGCAGGAAGGTAATCGGGCCAGTCCTGTTTTTCGCATTCAGGTCGTTGACTGCTGAAGTAATAGTAGCATAAGTTTTACCCACACCAATATGGAATGTGCCTGAAATTGCTCCTATATTGATATAGGTATATGGCGAAATTGGTGCAGTGGCACAAGCTGGTGGGGTGGTAGTGAAACCTGCTGCACCTGCTATCGGATTTGATCCAACATTAGCTGTGGGTGTAATATTATCCTGTGCAACAATAAAGTAGGAAACCACATCATTGAATAAACTTCCTGCCCCAAAAGTGAAAGTATAGTCACTCCCGGTACCATGAACTCCCTGGGCTGCATGCCAGATACCACTATTTATTTTCCAGTATAAAACAGGAAGCCCGTCACCAGCTACAGGCACCCCCGAAGCATCCTGTATAGTTGCTGTTAATTGCCTTGCACTTCCATCGGGGGCATTGGTCAAAGGCGTAAATTGAATCATAGGTTGTGTATAATCTACTGATAATCCGCCGAATTCATCAGCCCCTATATCAGGATTATTTGGAGAGAAACCACCAACAGGATATCCCGCATTTGGGTAGCGATTGTTTCCGTCAAAGTCTGTAACAATTGCCGGTATGGAAATAACCTGTCCAGCCGATTCGCATTGGGTCGCAACAGCAGTATTAAGATGAAGATTATAGGGCAAAGAAGCTACATTAATAAAAGGAGGATTTTCGGTAACAGAAACCGATTCTCTTGGCGAAACCCTGGATTTAAATGCGGCAAGTGTCTGATCGCTGTTGGTAACTTCATAATAAATCAGGTGCGTTGGGTCCGGTGTACCAGCGTAATAATTGTTGTTGTTCGACAGTCCCGAAAAACAGGATGAGCCAATAGCTGTTGTCCGTAATGCAATTGCATTTCCTGTACCAACAGGCGTGCAATTATTCACAAATATATTCCCACGAAGATCGATAGTTGGAAAAGTATTTGTTGATGAAATATTTGCAAATAAAGCTGAACTTCCGAAGCCTGATGCTCCTGTCCCATCCAGGTAAACAGTGTTGTTATAAATGCCATAATAAGTATTCACATTGCCTTGCGAAATATAAACCCCTACTGCGCTTCTATCACTGTTAGCTAAGGGAGCTTTAAGGCCTGAAACCATATTATTGTATATATACACAGGTGTGATTCCACTACCCGATGGTGTAAAGTACATTCCGGAAACAAGGGGAAGTGTTGCATGGGTGATTAAATTGGTGTTCAGGTCTTCAATTTTATTTCCATAAATAGATGTTGTACTTGTGCCACTACCTGTGCCTTGTACTCCCAAAATAACACCTTTTGCCCCATATATTCCACTAAGTATGTTCCCATAGAAGTTTCTGGTAGGAGATGCACCCCCAACAGAATACCCAAGGGTTTGACCACTTGATGCGCATGTATTATTAGTTGCAGTATTATTGTAAACGTTCATGGTACTGCCTTTGAGGCCAAAAGAATATAGGGTAGTGGGGCCACCACCAGGGGAGGCTGACTGAGACCGGGAATTCCCACTGGCATCGTTATTATAAATATCAATTGTTCCTAAAACAGTCGCGTTCCCAAAGAAATAAAAATATAACACATTGCCGTAAGCACTGGTAGTTGCCGAACCGTAAACGTTATTTGTCGCAGAATTGTTGTGAAAATTTAGAGATGCACCAGCGTGTGAAATATTAAAATATCTGGCATCTGAAGTGGCTGCATTTGGATAAGCACATTGAGTTACACTGTTATCATAAATATTAACAATATTGGTTGCTAAAGGAGCTCCAGCATACGAATTACCCATGTAATCATAAATGCCATTAAATGCACCGGTTCCGTTATACACGATTTTTACGGAGTTTGAATATAAATCTAAGTTTGCATTATATGCAACATCCAAATAAATACCCGAACAAGCCCCGCTTCCATCCACTGTTCCATTGATCAGGTTATTAGCAACTTTAAGATTATTCTGATATTTAGTAAAGATTCCATATTTAGCAACTGTTGAACCTCCAAAGCTTGTAATTGTATTAGCTCCATCTTTACCAATTTCGTTATTTTGATCGTAATATGCAAAGGAATTGGCAACCACATCGTTGAACCCGGTTATCGCTATTCCAATATAACAATTGCTTATTGTATTACTGAATATTTTCAGGTTCGAGGTTGAACTTGTTACACCGGTTAACGCTGTTATTGCATCCTTTGTATGGTTATTGGCATATATCCCAACAGATGCGGTATTTGCTTTGTTAAGGGTAATAGTACAGTTTTTGATGGTAATGTTTTGCGAACCATCTCCAGCGCTGGCTTTCAGCATGGCATAACCCCATTCCATCTGGGTTGTGGCCGTAAGGTTAGCTGTATTTTCTTTTAGGTCAATACCATCAAAAGTAATATAATCACTTCCTATAAAAACTATTATACCATCAAGGGTAGTACTTGTACCAACTCCGGCTGTAATTATTGGATTAGTGCCTGTTTTTTGAAAAACAACAGGATTTGCCAACGAGCTGGTTGTGGTTGTTATACGGCCGGCAATAGGCGAACTAAAAGTTTCGGTGTGGCCTGAAGCAACATCAAAGGTTACACCACCAACTCCTACTCCGCTTGAGTTTAGTGCTGCAATGGCTGCTTCTATCGTGGGATAATCTCCCGAGGCTCCAACTGTTTTGGTGCCGGTAAGTTGCGCAAAGCTTATCCCGCTTACAAACAGGACCAGCAATGCAATAAGTAGATGCTTTTTCATAAATTGGAATTTTAATTTGGGTTTATTGGTTTAATTTTCGTAAGATTTATTGTTTGTTTTCTCAATTTTGTGGCATATTTTATGAGCAGGTGCAATGCCCGTCATTCTTTTTTTATTTGGTGAACATCCGGGGCTTTCAGACTTTCTGAAAGTTTTTTCAGTACCTGATTCTGAAGCTGCATTTTCTGTATAAACAATTTTACTTCGCTGCTCTCTTCATTTTTTGTATCCAATAACAGGTCATCAATTGCGTTTTCATTCTGTTCCGCCTGTTCTTTTAAGTTTTTCATAGCTACTCCGCTTTCTTCTTTTGGTTGGTGTATCTTTCTTTTTGTGGTAAGGCTTAGTTAATAATGTTTCTGAAAAACCTAAGCTTTTTATTGGTTTTTAAAACCTTTACAAAGGTCAGAAATCTGTTTCCTAGAAGGATGCAGTCTAACCTCTCTAAAACCTGTGTAATCGCTTAAATACACCTCTATTTTACCTGTGCAAAGCCGATTTCTATAGAGTATGAAAGGGTTTTCGAAGGTTATTTATACTTTTTGTTAAAATGGAGGCTCCAAAATAAATACAGCCTCCATCTAAGAAGTTTATGGTGTAACTGCCCCAACAAATGTTGATGCATTTTGATCGATCAAACCAATATCGGTTGAATTTACTGAGCCATCTCCGTTCGCATCTGTTGGCAGATACCCAACCGACATCTGGGAGGCTGCGTTATCCGTATGTATGAAATCAAGAGCGTCAACAATTCCATCTCCATTCACATCCCCACCAAAAATGGCAAATCCATAATCCGGCATCTGGCCCAAATTCCCGCCATAAACATCATCAGGATTAGCAAACGATTGGTTTATCGTATTACCTGCAAACGATTGTGTACCTGCACTCACCGTTTCAATATGGTTGCGGTGTTTAATGGTTATATAGTATGGGCTGTTGTAAATACCCGGTACTGACACCGATGCTGTGCCATTTGTACCCAACGGCACATCATTGAACTGGGCAACCAGTGAATAATCAACTGAAGAATGCAACTCAACCGTTATATGATCAGCAATACCGGCTCCCCATTTAGGGCTGCTGCCATCAAATGCCTGGTTCATTTGGGTCAGGGCACCAGTATAAAGTCCTTGTAATTTTAGGTTATTTATTGTCAGGGTTTTATTTTCCGAAATAGTATATGGAATTGCGAAACCAGTAATTTCAGCGTTGCCCTCGAAATTTCCGATTTTCAGCACTACCCCGGTCGTTTTATTCACTAAGCCTAACCAACTGGTTGCGTTACCGTTTGCTGCAATAAAAAGTTCACCGGTTTCGCGGTCAAACTCCATATCCTGTTGGTAATTTGCATCGAAACCTATTGGGCCAACTGGCGTGAATATACCAGTTGAAAGGTTTACACTTCCCAGCACATCAGTTGCAATATCTACTGAGTATGCTTGCCCGGAGTTGTTAATTGCAAGATTAATCAATACATACGTACCACTGTTCCCGATTATAGTAGCTGAACCGTTAACCAGGTTAATGGAATAAAGTGCTGAGGTAGATGTACCCATATCATAAGCAACGCCATACATTGTATTGTTTGCCGGGTTATAGGATAATCCATTTATTATGCCAGGCATCGTTCCAACAAACGTGCGGGCACCGGTTGCAGGGTCCAGGGTAGTAAGAGTGTAAGGGAAGTCACCTGTTGTGACATACCAAAGCCCGTTTGCCCAGGTGCCGCCCGCAATACCGGTCATTGGACTCTGATCCGCAATTGAGTTAAGTGTACCGGGCGTAGCCAGGTTAAAGGTTGTTGGGCCAACGGGGTCGGAACCGGCATTTGGGTAAATATTGTATGCATACACTTGCTTGTTCAGGTTCATAACCCTGACAGGCTTGCTGATGGTGTTGTTGGCAGCATTCATATCTCCGGCCAGCGTTGTTGTAAGGGTTGCTGTATAGTTGCCTATAGGAGGTGTCCACGAATCGAAAGTAACAGTCGTAGAGTTACCGGGAGCCAACGATGTAACTGTTTTATTCGAAGAATAAACCCCTGTAGTCAGGTTCACTGAAAATGTTTCTGTATGTATTCCTTCATTTTTTACTATCGCTGTAGGCGTGTTTGCACTCTGTCCTATAACATCATTTATTCCGATATACACAGCTGCTACATCATGATCAAGCGGTGAAAACAACTGAACATTATCAATATAAAGGTTATTTCCTCCTGCACTGATAGCTTTAAATTTAACCATATTGGTTCCGGCAGGCAAGGCTAATGTTTGGGTTTTCCATTGCGAAGCGTTGGGTGTGAATACACTTGCAGATGTACCGGCTGTATTTAGGACTCCTGTTGCACCACCTGGCATGGCAAGTAGCAGATTATAGGAACTCCCGTAATTGGTCGAATAATATACATCC
Organism: uncultured Bacteroidales bacterium; assembly: GCA_903946925.1. GTDB lineage: Bacteria > Bacteroidota > Bacteroidia > Bacteroidales > UBA4417 > UBA4417. The sequence goes on from CAJAXK010000425.1 coordinate 7,387, forward strand.
ATTTGGTCAACATTTCCATTATAGTCAGCATGTGCATAGTCAAATTTAAGAGTAGGATTTGTAAGACTGCCAATGTCGAAAGGCATAGTCAGCAATTCATAAATCTTTCCTGCTGACTGACTGAAGAAATTAGCCTGGGCTGATGACGAACCTGCACCATAACCACTGGCTGCAGTGCTCTTTACCCATTTATTATTCCCTGTAACTGCTATGTTCGACCAGCAATCAGGAACAAAGGATGCCCCTTCAAATCCTTCAGAAAAAGGTGAAACAGCAGCATTACATTGTGTTGTAAATGTAACTGGCCCAAACCATGGACTGTAAGAACCTGCCCCACAATCTTTTCGTATATAAACATCATAACTGGTTGCTGCAGCCATATCTGTCAGGATATATGGATTTGTTGCAGTAGTTGGGGTTAATGTACCTGTTCCTGCAACATGCCCAATTGAACCATGGTCAAATTGAACATTTGTTGCACCAGTCCAGCTTAACGTAGCACTTGTTGAGGTTACATTTGCATATGAGAGAGCTGTTGGCAATGTACAGGCAGGAGTAGGTTCAAACCTGAAATCATCAAAACTGATGGCAGAGGGTATGTTTGTTGCCGAAGTTGTTCTCACACCTAAGTAATAAGTACCTGAATTTGAAGGGGTAAAAGTGTATTTAAATTGTAAGTAAGAGCTGTTGTTACACACAATTCCTGTTGCAAGTACCTGTGTCATACCTGCCGATGTATTTGTGTTCCCGTATGCAACATCCATAAGGAAGTCCACAGGTGAGGTTAAATCCCTGTTCATCATCCAGAACGAGAAATCATAGGAAACCCCTGAGGTCAGGGTCATGGCCGGGCTGAAAATATTTGTGGTATTTGCAAGCTGGGTATATATAAACTGCGTGCCGTTATGCGGGCCATAAAAAATGGTATTTGTGTTGGATGAAGTAGGTCCGGCAGTCCCGACAACATTTTCGTACGACATACATGGAGGCAGTATTTTCGATCCTACTGTAGCAAGGTTTTCAAATCCTTCTATCCAGGGGAAAGTGCTGATAGTCTGGCAAACCGTAGTAAAAGTTTTAGGCGATGACCAGGCACTAGTTGAACCCTCGCCGCAATCGGATTGTACATAAAAAGCATAGTTTGTGCCTGAATTTAATCCGGATAGGGTGAAAGGTTTACTTGTAATTGTATTTACCATGGTTCCCGTACCTTGGGCAAATCCATCAGGCCCCCATTCTAAGTTCCAGCGTGCGGCTGTCCCGGTTTCAGTCCAGTCAAGTACAGCTTTATCTGTCTGTACATTGGTTGCTGTAAGTGCGGTTGGGGTTGGACATGAAACCAGTGTTACAAAGTTCTTAGGCCCAATCCATAGGCTTTGGCTTGCTCCACAATTAGCCCTTACATAATAAGCATACGCTGCGGTTGCTGATAAACCGGTCAGTGTGTAAGGATTGGTTACATTATTGATTACAGTTCCTGTGCCTTGTGTAAAACCTGCTGCACCCCATTCAATGTCCCAGGAAGTAGCTGTGCCGGTTTCAGTCCAACCCAGATTTGCAAAGAAGTTTCCTGGAACAACAGTGAGGCTTTGTGGAGCAAAGCAAACAGGTGTTTCTTCTATTGATATATCGTCAATTAACATATCATCAAGAAAAGCATTCCCGATACCTTTGTCAACAACAAAGCGCAGTTGGATTGGGCCTGTAATGGTATAGGAATTCAGGTTTATAAGCTCTTCCTGCCATCCCGAAGCGTTTTGACCATATGCCCACAGGAAAGCACCATTATGCCAGGTTGTACCGTCCCAAAGGTCAACTCTTAATTGTTGCTCATCTGCCAACTCGTTAGTACTGATGTTGTTATTGAATAAATAGAACCTTACCCGAGGGGTGGTGAGTGACGATACATCAATTGTATTCGAAAGCAAAGTAATTCCAGTTAATCCCGGTGTGCCTGAACCATGCACCCAGGCGAAGTTTCCTGCACCACCTTCCGAATGGTCAACAACTCCATAAGCTCCATAGTATGGTATTTCAGTTGAATGTTGAAAAAGCCAGTCCTGTGGCCCTGAAATAGTCCAGCACCCGGGAATTGAAGGCAGAGTAAATGGCTCTGCAAAAGGAGTGGGTGCAGCCGTGCAAAGTGTAGTGAACGATATTGGACCTGACCATGTACTGTAAGTACCTGAACAATTTGATCGGACAAATAAATCATAGCTCGTTCCTGGGCTCAAACCTGAAACAAGAGTTGGATTTGAAATAGTGGCTGTACCTGGTGCCGCAGGAGTACCTCCGGTAGTAACTATTTTATATTCCCATGCCGATGCACTGCTCGTCCAGCCAAGAGTTGCGCTATTGGATGTTACATTTGTTACAGCCAATGAAGTTGGGCCGGGGCAGGGAGATGATGCTTCAAGTTTGAAATCATCGAATGCAATCCCGTAGGGTGTTCCTGAAGGGCAAACATCATGCAGACCAAAAAAGAATGTCCCTGATACAGCAGGAGTAAAAGAAAATGATCTGAAAGTCCAACTTGTATTATTTAAACCTGTTTCTGAATTTAATACATCTCTCATCGCCTCAACTGAAGGTAGCAAACCATAGGAAAGACTTACATTATAGCCTATTGTCGAATTCGTACATTTAAACCAATAGGAAAAATCGTAAGACACCCCTGCTTCCAATTGTATGCCGGGGGTGAAATTCCAAACATCAAAATTCCAGGATCCGCCAATAAATTTAGTACCTGCATGTGCCGTGTTATCATTACATACTAAATTGCATGAGTAATTCGACCCATTGATATTTAAATGCGACCAGCATGCCGGAAGTATATTGCTTCCAACAGTACTCAACGATTCAAAGCCATCAACCCAAGGCAAGGATGTTACCGCGCTGCAGAATGTAGTTGCATTGGCTGTGATACCTGTGGCAGAATAATAGTTGAAAGCATCAACTGACCAGACTGAATAATAATATCCGGTTTCAGGGGTAAGTCCCGTATGGCTAAAGGCCGACAAAGGCCCAACAAAAATAACTGTTCCACCCGAAGGCAAAGAGTTTCCTGTAGAATAAGCAGTTCCATTAACAGGAGTTCCGAATGTGGAAGAACTGTTGGTCGCAATCAATACAAAGTCGGATTGCGCATTCAGTGTGTATGTCAGGTCAATCTGGTTGCTGCTCTGAGTGGCGGCAGTAAGTGATGTTGGAGGTGCAACCGAAGGAGTATTATTGGCTACTACACCACTTGAGTAAATTCCGCCTCCTGCATAAGAGAATGCCTTGTAATAATAATTCGTCCCGGCTGTCAGCCCGGTGTGGCTGAATGGGGATATTGTACCATTAAATAATACAGTTCCATTAGCCATGGTTCCTCCTGGTGCTGGAGGTGTTCCTGTGGGTGATGTAAATGTCCCTGTTGCATTCCATACAATCACAACATTATTAAGCGATGGATTTATATTGAAATTCAGGTTAATTTGCTGGGAACTAATGGATGAAGCTGAAAATCCACCTGGATTAACAGGGTTTGCTGGAATTCCGTTAAACTCATCGGCCCCAACATCAGGGGTTGAGTTCCTGCTGTTTCCGTCAAAGTCGTCAGTAATTGCAAAGGGTGTGGTAACCTGTAGTCCACCGCTTTCGCATAATGATATTGTTGAAGTCGGGATATGCAGGTCATAAGGGGTTGAGGTTACATTGGTGAATAATGGCAATTCACGAAAGGAAATGGCATCAGATGGTGCTACCAGGGTTTTGTATGCAGCGAGTGTATATGGAGTTGTCCCGTCAAAGTAAACAGCATGTGTGGCATCCTCACTGGCACCGGCATAGAAATCATTTGCGTTGGAAGTAGAAGAGTAAGTTGCCAATGAAGTGGTGCTTCTGCGGTAAGCAGCAGTAACACCTGCCCCTGTTGGGGTACAGGTATTTACGAGGATATTGTTCCTCATATCCAGGGTTGGAGTGGTGGAGGCATATAAGGCTGCGCTTCCAAATAATGCACCCGAACTTGAACCTGCAAGGTAAACCGAATTATAGAAAACATTATTTGTTGTACCCCCTCCAAGATATATGCCTGACAGGGGAATAGCCGCATTGGCTGCCGGGCTGCGTAAGTCATTGATAAAATTGTTGTATGTATTAATGGTTGTTCCTGCTGAAACATAAATGCCGTAAACTGTACTACCTGCGTTACTACCGGCAATATCGTAAATATTATTCTTATACAAATTGGAAACAGAATTTGTTCCGGTAGCTAGTGACTGTAAACCATAAACTGCGGAAGCCCCGGAAGAAGTAATCCCACTAATTGTATTTGAATACACATTCTGCAATATGGTTGTAGTTCCGCCACATTTCATTACCGTAATGGTTCCCCCACTGCTTATACCTGTAAAATTATTATTGTAAATATCAGCATTTGCATTGGTAGTAATACAGGTAATTGCCCCTGTTCCACCTGTAATAGCACTCAAAGTGTTATCGTGTAAAGTTTTTGTTGATACAGCATCAAATTGAGTAATACCCTCAAAAGCAGTAGTTCCGGTAAGGGTAATATTTGAAAAATTATTATTGGCCCAGTTTGTTATACCTACTGTGCCAACACCCCCGTTATAGATACAAGTAACCGTGCCACCACTACCTGTTTTGGTAAACCCGGTTATAATTGAGTTGTTCGTTACGGTTTGGGTACCGGTTGCTCCCGAAATCAATCCATTGGCATATATGAACCTGAAATTTCCTGTGGTGTTAACATTAAGATTAGTAAAAGTATTATGAGCAATGTTTTGCGAAATACCTGTAGCACCGGTGTAAAGACAGAAAATACTTCCGGTTCCTGAAACGGTGTGCCCAAAGTTGTTAAAATCGTTATAGCTTATATCATAACTGAATAACACACTGCCCGGATCGTACCGCAAACCATAAATTGTTCCTGCCGCGAGGCCACTTTTAATCGAAAGGGTGTTATGTGCAATTGAATTGTTAACAGGATTTCCGGTTGTAGGGGCCGCACCAGTTCCTTGCCAAAAGATTCCGTAAACAGTTCCCGCAGTATTTAAGCCAGGGCATGTGATGCTGTTGTACGAGATGTTTGCATTGAGGTTGTTATTCAGATATATACCCATTACAGATCCTGAAACCGAGGTGTAACTTGAAATACTACCTGTTGAACCGTAATTACTGATTGTGTTGCCAGTGCCTGAAGTTGAACCGCCAATATCAGTACCTATATTCATATTGGCATTTGCGGTTGAACCTACAATTACAATCCCTTCGTTAACATTGGAGATTGTATTGCTATAAATATGTGTGTAATCATTAGCACCTAAGGGGCTTGTAATGTCGGCTGCGGTGGTTAATGAAGTAGAATTATGCCGGACATTCGAATAAATCCCAAAGGAATTTTGGTATAAACGGTTAAGTGAAATTGTATTATTCTGTATAGTGATATTTTTCGATCCGTCAGTTTGCGTTACATAGAACAACGCAACTCCAAACTCTGTCATTTTATTATCACCAGCGCTGGTAAAAGTATTGGCTGAATTTTCCTGTAAAGTAAAACCTTGAATAGTTATATAGTCACCCCCAATAATTTTGAATATTCCATCATTTAATGAACCACTCACCTGAGGTGAGTAAGCTGTGATTGTATTTCCATTACCTTGAATTACAACAGTGTTTGCTGCATTGGCAGTACTAAGCAATTGAGAACCCGCGCCCCCGATTATATAACCACCTGATGGAGCAGTTTGTGGATTTCCTGTTAAAGGGTTTAGCACAACGCCGCCAGCCCCAACCCCTTGCGCATTCAGGTCAGCAATAGCTGCTGCGAGATTTGCATAATTACCAGGAATGTTTAGGGTTCCGGTTAGGGTAGTTGAATATCCAATGTTTATCATTGCTAACATTGTAAAAAGCGTAAACAGTTTTTTCATGACGGGTTCTTTGAATTTGTGATTTCTTGAATTTGTGCTGCTCTATATATTCAGGAATGAAGGGGTATTTACTAAAAAATTCCTCATGTTACGAAAATGAAGCCCCTGGCATGACCAGGAAACTTCATTAACCATAACCGGAAACAAATATCAATTAAGAAATGGCACCTCCTATAAAATTGCACCCCTATTAAACCTGTGTGTTTCAAAAAATGCACCTCTATTTTACCTGTGCATCGCAATTTCAACCAAATATAATTTAATTTATATCTTTGTTAATAAGATAAATACGCAATTCAAACTTAATAAAGCAACAATCACAAAGCCACACACGCAAAAGAACAGAAACCATTCTTTTGCAATGCTGTAAAATGAAAAATTAACTTTTGCTGGATTATATCTGGCTCAGAAATGTAACCAGGTTAACTTCGGAATTGGTAATGCCGAATTTTATACGCAATCGGTAACGGGCATTTTCAATAGTATTCAGTCTCTGTCCGGTAAGTTCTGAAATTTCCTTGGTTGATAAATTGAGTTTAAGGAAGGCACAGAGTTTCAATTCACTGGGAGTGAGTTCAGGGTATTTTTTTAGCAGGCTATCGTAAAATTCTTTGTGAACTTCTTTAAAGCGTAACGAAAACTCTTTCAGGGTCTCTTCTTCCGATGTTTTCTGAAGCTCCTTCATCACCCTTTTCAGTGAATATTTTGTATCCTCATTGGTAGCTTCATTTTCAAACTGTACAATCTTTTTTGAGAGTTCCGAAAGCATCTCGCTTTTCTTCATCAAAGACATAACGTTTATTGTAAGCTCCTTTTTTTTGAAATCCAGCTCTTTTTCAATACTTTCCTTTTCAAGCTTCGATTTTTTTGCTTTTAATCGCAACTGATTCATTAATAGTAATATAATCACGATACTTAACGTAAGTGCCATTATAACCGAAAGATTCAAAATGTTTCTTCTTTCTCTCGTAGCCTTGTCCATTTGTTCTTTCTTCTCGAAATGATATTGCAATTCCATTTTTGCAAGGTTTCGCTCTTTTTCCCCCAGCGAAAGACTGTCCTTCCATTGGTTTTCAAGAATTGTATAAGTATATGCCAGCGAAGTGTCTTTTTGTTTCAACGAAAGTTCATGCAATAATTTATACGATTGATAGATAAGATCCATGAGGCCTTGTTTCCTAGAATCGGAAAGTGCAGATTTTGCATCTTCATTAGCTTGCCGGTAATTGCCCAAAGCCAATTCAGCTTCACCCATATATAACCTGCAATTAGTAAGTTTTGAAATATTCCCCGTTTTTTCGAAAATCAATAAGGCCTCTTTATAATACTTCATTGCAGCATGATAATTTTCCAATTTATAATAAACCTTCCCGATATTTAAAAAATGGCTGGCTTTCAGTGCTGGGTTCTCAGTAGTATTGGTTATTTTTAAGGCGTCCTTTAAATAATTGAGTGCTTTTGCGTAATCGCCGGTGTTAATACAAACGTTTGCTAAATTATTGAGGTTTGTTGCTATACCTTCTTTATTGTTCAGTTCCCTTGTGATTGTTAGCGACCGTTTAAGATATTCATCTGCTTTTTTATAGTCCTTTTGGTCGTTGTAAAGCAGCCCAATGCGCGATAAAGTAATACTTATCATATTCTTGTTACCCAAGCTTTCCGATATTTTCAGACTGGAAAAATAATAATCAGCACATTTTTTCTTATCTCCCAGATTATAGTACAACATACCAAGCCCATCAAGGATTATAGCCAATTCCGATTGCTTTTCAAGTTTGATCGCAAGTTTCTGGGCATCCAATCCGGTTTCGATTGCACTTTTAAGATTCGAAAGCATAAAATAAAGTTGTGAAACCCTGATCATGGAATTTAACTTGCCCGACTCAATGTTATTCAGGTTGGCAAGTTCGTAAGCCTGTTTGGCATAAACCATCGCAGTATCAGGAACTGACACCTTATCAGAGATTAACAACAAAGTGTTTATCTTAAAATCTGGGTTTTTACTTTCATTAACAAGTTTTAAAAGGCTGTCAGTATTGTCTTTTTGTGCATAAGTAAATATTATTATAAGACATCCAACGGAAGTCAGCCAGAATTTTAAGTAAGAACAAAGAAGATTTTTGATGGTGCTAAAATTTAATACAAAAATAGGATTATTCTCAAAGTTTACGAAGTTTTTATTAATGGAGATTTGTCAAATTCTGTAAAACAATAATATCCTAATTCTATGCATTGTCAGGCTAACAGGATTTTGAGCCAAATTTTAGTATTCATACTAAGATATAATGTAAGCTATGGTAATTGGATTATAACATAAGTAACTAGATATAAAATGTTTATCCTATGCTCTACCGTATCTCATGCCCTGTAAATCACACAACTCATATAGATTTTATCAACACAACTTTTATCAACAAAAAACCCGCTTTTCTCGTCAGGAAGCGGGTTTTTGAATTAGAAGTTAACAGCTTATGCCAACACCGAATTTTGTTTGCGGATGGCATACCAACGGCTGATGCCATAAACCATGGCAAGGGCAATCAGCATATAAATACCATCGCCGATTGGGGCGCCGGAACCGATAGATCCGCCACCTGGATCGCCACCACCTGGAAGGCCGCCTCCACCTGGATCAGGATCTGGCTGGGCCATTATGCTGGTCGAAAAGCTGAGCATCGCCAGTACAGCTATTGCAACAACATATTGAATTTTTCTTTTCATGTGCATTGTTATTTTTTAACGGGTTACATGGAATACGCCATAAAATAGTTTTCGGTTGGAAAGAAAACCCTCACATGGCTATTTCATATTTAATTGGTTTAATTAGAGTTATAGATATTCCCCGGCATTTGCATACCGGGGAGTTAATTGATTTATTTGATAAACACTTTCTGGTTTACGGTTGCTTTTGCAGTTACAACTTTAACCATATAAGCTCCAACAGCTACCTGCAATGGAATGGTTGTTTTAGCCTGGCTGCTAAGGCTTTCGTGTGCCATTACGCGGCCTGCCATATCATATACCCATACTTCGCCTGCAAGAGCAGTAGAATTGTTGATAACAACATCGTTTACAAAGCTGTAAACTGAAATTCCACTGTTGGTTGGATCGTTGATGCCTGTTGTGGATTTGAAGTGCAGTTTGAAACGGTTTGCATCATCGGTAGCATCATAGTTGAAACTGTAAACA
>CAJAXK010000426.1 GCA_903946925.1 uncultured Bacteroidales bacterium
TGACAGTTCATAAAAGCAACTATCAGGGTACATGTTTACAATTTGATCCTGAATTAGTTGCGAGAATTGAACAACATCAATGGGTTCTGTTAAATGTTCGCAGATATTGGTTACGCGGCTGCGGACGGATTTCACGGCTTTATCGTTAAACTTTGCAGTATTTACTTTTAATGCCTGCCCAAGATCTGCCATTGTTGCCGAAAACAATAGCGTTCCGTGATGAAGGACACGGTTTTTCCAAACCATTTCGGCATTGCCTGAAAATTTTTTGCCTTCGATGGTCAAATCATTCCTGCCTTCGAAACGGGCATCAATACCAAGCTTTTGTAAAACCTCCAGGATGGGTTCGGTGTATTTGCGGAAATCGTTAAACTTATGTTCCTTATCGGTTTGAATAAACGTAAAGTTCAGGTTTCCCAAATCGTGAAAAACGGCACCACCACCTGTAAGCCTGCGTACAACACTGATATTATTTTGTTTAACATATTCCACATTGATTTCCGAAAGCGTATTTTGGTGTTTACCAACAATTATGGCAGGCGCGTTACGCCAAAGCATAAAAATATCTTCATCAAATTCTTTCAGGAAATATTCTTCGGCAGCAAGGTTGAAATAAGGGTTTGTGTTGTTCCGTTTTACGATTAGCATGTGCTGGATTTTTGCCCAAAATTAGTGTTTTAGGACAATTATTGGAAATTTTTCCAAAATCATCGTTACTTACTTTTCACAATGTTGTTCCTTTACAACAGCGCGGATTGAATGGCTTTGATGTTTTATAGTCTGTTATCAACCGACAGAAAGCAAAATCAATTTTTAGAAACCCCCATTCTTTTAAAGTGCAAATTAAATGCACGAATGAAATCTTCATTCTGAAAGTTGCCTCCCTTTGGATTGTTTTACATTTTCACGAACCGCGCCAAGGTGTTGGTGCTTTTCAACAGATAAACGCCTGGTTTCAGGGATTGTATATTGATTTGGTTTTTTCCTGCTTTCAAGTTTCCATCCAATACCAGTTTGCCGCTAAAATCGTACAAAAAGAAGGGTTGGGCGGCTTTTTCTTCCGATACCACAATAATCCAATCCTGTGCAGGGTTAGGAAGCACTGAAAGTTTTGTGGATTTTGCCTGCACGTTGATCGAGAAATACGTGCTGGGAATGGAAATGTAATCCTCGGGATTGGTGGTAATCGTGGAAACCAGATCCTGGAGCAGTTCCACTGATGATAAGTTGTCGCCTGTATAATCCCTGGCGAAAGTGAAGCAATAATCGAGCGGAATGCTTTGCCCTGCATTTATTGCAAAAGGACCGATAGATGACAAGCCACGTCTATCACCTGGCGCATTCCCACTCGTTGCCTCGTTCCAGAAAAGGCCATTTTGATTATACCCTCCGTTAGGCTGCACACCATTTGTCCCCCAATTGCAAAGTGTATCTGTGTTGCCCGGGAACATAAAATTACATTCCGGCCCAACACCGCCAACCCCAACATGCCCATTGCCACCGAATATCATTTGGGTTAGATCAAACCAAAAGTTTCTCATGTAATTATAATACCGTATTGCTATATCTGGGGCTTGTATAGTTCCATTACTGTTGAAATACATATAGTTAGTCATGCCAAGCCGTTCATTGTCCACAATATTATCGCCAAAATTCAGCCCATTTATACTATAACCGCAGTCGCCTTTAGGATTATCAATTCCGTCAACAGGCAAATAGGGGCCACCAATTATTTTCACACCCATTGCCGGTGGATGTTCCCCATAGCTAAAGAATTCACCATTGCCATCAATAGCAGTGCCATTGTAGGCGTAACCCATACCATTTCCAACATCGCATCCTAAATAATCATCACTTGCATTACCCAGGTCGAAATCAACAAACAACCCCAGGTAAGCATCATGGTAATCGAGTAGTGAGCGGTTGACAATATCGTAATGGAAAAATATAGTATTGAACAGTAATGAGTCGCTCGGTTTGTCGAAAGCATAAGCCATCGCATGAATTTCGATCCCTAATTTGTCGCCTTTGGATTCGGTGTGAATATTGGCGGAATCGTTAAGCACAAAGAATACGGTTTCATCGCCTCGTATCAATGGGTAATCACCAGCCGAAGGCTTATAAACCCCATCGTGGTCCAAATCGTAAAAGGGTGCAATATTTGCGGTTTGCCCAAGCGAAACATCGCCATGTGCGGGCCAGTTTGTTATAACGTCAATAGGCTGATAACCTGCATTGTTGTAATTGGCAATATGATATTGGATTTCCTTTTTTGTGATTTTCCAGACCCTGTTCCATTTTTTTGCAAATGTTGAATCCCGTATTATAGAAATCGGTCCCTGAAAAAAATCAGCACCGACTTGCCTGTACCGTTCACCAGCAAAGTGAAGTTGGTTGTTCGCATCGAAGCCACCCATCCATAAGGCATGGCTAAACACTGCACCTTTCCCTGAACCTTTGGGTACTTCGAAACGTCCAAATTTATAATCCCAGAAATGCTGGCCAACTGGGCTGATCCAGGCATTGATATTGTTTATATCCAAGGAATCATAAAGGAGAGGCGCTTTGGGGATAAATACAATTTTTCCGGTAGCAGAAGCCCCATTTATATCTTTAATCCTGTATTCATAAATATAAACTTTGCCAACATAGCCTTGAATGCGCCAATCAAACTGGAATTCCCAAGTAGTATCGTTTATTTTTGTGATATGAGCTGCTGAAGGAGCTACAAAAATCGAATCCCCATCTGGGTCGTAATCATTCTGGAGAAGGTGTACCTGGTTTGGGTAATTGAAGAAACCGTAAACGGTGTCGTTAACAGCAACCGGAGGGTGGTTTTGGGCAAAAGTTTTGAGGAAGCAAACAAAACTGAGGATCATTAAAAAGGATAAAGTTTTCATAAAAAATGGGTTATAGATTATTGAACAAAGATAAAGCAAATAGATGTGTAAACCGGGAAATCGGCAGTTCTTATTTTGAGGTGCTTTTTTATCAATTATTTTCTACAGATTTTATTTTTATTGTCCTTTTGCCTTGACGCAAAAGTACCAACTTAGCGAAGCGGTCTCATGAGCTCCTTTAAAAATAAACAATGGGCGAATAAAAAGTCAAGGCTTTATAGAAATTTTACACATCTGTACGCCTCGGTAAACACCCGCAA
>CAJAXK010000427.1 GCA_903946925.1 uncultured Bacteroidales bacterium
AATGATTTTCAAAATAAAATATAAAAATGTCAATTGCTAAAATACCCTCTAACAAAACCGTGGTTTACGTTTTCGTTCTAACATTTGGTATCTTTACATACATTTGTGCTGGCAGACTTTGAGCAACAATTTAATCCCGCTGTGCCATATCGCCGGCCGTTACAACTCATCACTGAATAAAACTTAAAATCTATGAAATAGCCATGATTGGAATAAACCACCAACCGAAGATGATACTATAATCAATCTGGCGAACCTTTAGCTCACGAATACCTTTAAAAATAAGCAAGGAATGAGTAACTTAGCGAAGCGGTTTCATTAACACCTTTAAAATCAATTAAGTCGTTAATAATTCCATGCAACCCGTAAAAAACAAATAATAACGCATGAAATAGCCTTGATACCCTTAAAAGCCCCAAAGGCATGGCCAACATTTTTTAAAGCAACTTAAAAATACACGCAAATGAGTGAAAAAAACCTACATAAAATAATTATTCCATTTGATAATTTGTACCTGGAATAATAACTTTGCAAAATATCGATGGTTATCAACTCTACGATTTATTACTTAACCATGTTGACATAGATGACATAAACGGTACAAAGAAATTGATAACTGAAAATGTAAAGAACAAATAATCTCAAAAATGGTGATATGAAAAAGTTTATTACTGCTTTTATCTTATTAGCGACCTTCATTTCAAATGCACAGGAATACAACACCTATCTTTTAAAAAAGGAAGAATTAAAAGGCAAGGATAAAGGAAAATACTATCTTAAGTCTAACGAGAGTATTGTCGGCGATCTCAGTTACGACAAGCTTAACAGTATCTATTTATGGAATTCAACAAATCCACCTGAGTATGAAAAGGACGAACGGGTAGGAGTTTATATTGATAAGCTTGATGCAGCTAAAGCAAACCTGTCATTGTTTGATACTGCAGGAATTATTTTTAATTCTTATGCCAATAAAAGAGTTGGATTCGGAAAATTACATTCATTTGGCAAATTCACTCTGCCACCTGTATATACCAACTTCACTTTTGTTAATGGTAATGCAATTTATGGGCAAAAATTAAAAAACGGAAATTGGAAAGGAGCAAGCGCATCATATAATACTGATATAAAAAAATATGAATACATCCTTTTGCCAGAGAATAAGGATTACACTTTACTAAGTCCCAACCTCATACTGTTTAAAGACATAAACAATAAATATGGATTAATGGATAGCTATGGAAATATTTTGGCAGATGCTGAATATGACACATGTATGCCTGTATTCAAATATCATTCTTATGATATAACAAAAGCTAAAGTGCAAAGTCAATCCTGGATAAAAGATAAGCCTGTTAGCCTGCAGAAAAACTTTGTGACTCCTAACAGCTATTTAGCACCAAATCTACTTCAAAACTCTGAAAAATTGCCTGTATTTCTGCTCAAAAATAAGGAATATACAATATTAGCTTCTGCAAAATATATTACTAAGCCTATAAAGAATGCGGTAATATCAAGCCATAGTCTTCCTGGCCCAAATCAATCATATTTTTATTTCATACATTTCAACCAGCAGGAATACGACATAATTTCGTGGTATGGCATCAAGCCAGAACAAAAATATAAATATGCTTATCTTGAAACAATTAAAAGAGACAGCACTCCCGGACTGGATTCTAAATGGAATTTTACAGATAAAGAAGACTATTCCGAACCGTTCAGAGCCTATAGTGTTGATTCATTAAATCAGGTAAAATACAAAAAAGAATATGATGATGCACAGAAACTTAAAGCGGAAAAAGCTGATTACATACTAAAAGTAGAAGCCTCGCCTGATAATTATACAACGGTCATGAAAGGGACTTATGAAAATATAAAATGGGAAGAAGCATATAAAACTTATTCCACCGCTGGAGGAGGTTATGATGAATTAATGTCTGTGAAAACAGAAGATATGAATATCATAAGGCTCAGCATTTATTTTACAGCTAAAGCAAGTCAATATGATTCGGAGATTCACAAATTTGAACTAACTGCTACAATGGCCATTGAACCAACAGTAATAAAAGGCAAAGGATTCGGTATAGATTCAAAAGATGTGGATGGATACAGGCTTTTCCAACGCTTAGCAAAGACAGATGAAAAACCAGATGTTGACAAATTCAAAAATGAAATGAACGCTAAAGGAAAAAAAGCAGAACTTGATTTAAAATCAATAAGCGGTACTTATAATCCCATAACAAGAGAAATACAATTTACCGTAGAAAAAACATTTGGTGGAACTATTTTAATTACAGCCAAAAGAACTCAGAAATAAATCTCACAAATATCAATATTACTGATCATTATCTCAGTCTGGGGGAGAATACTCCGTTCGCGCGCAACATCTATTCTGTCGCGCGCGGGTAACCCAATCACTCCCTCCACCCACCCCACTTTCCACATCCTCCTCCTGTTCACCATCACATTCGCCAGTCACCTATACCTCGCCGCGTCAATCCTTTTGCGTAATCTGCATTGACTCAGAATACCTAAAGGACTTTATTTCATACGAGTTATAGCTCAAAATAATGTAACTGTGAATAAAATAATTAAAGAATAATCCCAGCTCCAATAAATAGGACTATGAGCGGCACGAAGATCCCTGCGATTATTCCCGGTTGATGCACGGGTACAAGAACCCTGAATTAATGCAAGTGCTTTTAAACTATGTTGCCCGTAAAATTGTGAATTTTAGGGGATTTGACACCAAATCAATCCCTATCCTTTATCAACGAAACCAATTCGGCCATGGAGAGTTTTGCGGATTGGTCGCTGCCTTCGAGCAGGCTATCGGCGAGGTTGCGCTTGGTATTGTGCAGTTGTATTATTTTTTCTTCAATCGTGTTTTGGGCCACCAACCGGTAAATGGTTACCGGGCGTAGTTGCCCAATGCGGTGCGAGCGGTCGGAAGCCTGGTCTTCCACAGCAGGGTTCCACCATGGGTCGAGGTGTATAACGTAATCGGCAGCAGTTAGGTTTAATCCCAAGCCACCGGCTTTGAGGCTGATAAGGAAAAGGTCGCCTTCGCCACCCTGGAATTTCTTTACGCTTTTTTCGCGCTCGGGCATGGAACACGAACCATCTAAATACTGGTAGCTGATGCCCAAGTTATCCAATGCTTTGCGGACAATGGATAAGTGCGTTACAAATTGGCTAAATACCAGGGCTTTGTGTTTGTTTTCGATCAATTCGGAAACAATTTCGAGGAAAGTGGAGAGTTTTGTGGAACTGATGTTTATTTCGGGATTTACCAATGCCGGGTTGCAACATGCCTGGCGCAGTCGCGTGATTTCGGCCAATGCTTTTAAGTGTTTTGCACCTTGTGCGCTGTCGTCGTTTTCCAGATTGGCAATTGCCTGCCGGCGTAAAGCTTCGTAAAACGCCATTTCTTCGGCACTGAGTTCCACTTTACGCACAATTTCTGTTTTGGCCGGCAATTCGTCCAATACCGACGATTTTGTGCGGCGGAGGATAAAAGGTGCAATCAACTTTTTCAGGTGTTTGCGCGCGTTGTCGTTTTCGGGTTTGATAAAAGTGTCGGTAAAATGCGAAAGCGAGCCTAACAGTCCCGGATTTATAAAATTAAAAAGGTTCCACACTTCGCCCAAATGGTTTTGAATGGGCGTTCCCGTAAGTGCCATGCGGAAGGATGCTTGCAATTGCATGGCTGCTTTGGAGGTTTTGGTGGTATAGTTTTTTATGGTATGTGCCTCGTCCAGCACAATGGTGGCAAACAGTGTTTCGGCAAAAGCCTTTTCTTCCGATTGCAAAAGGCCGTAGGAGGTTATAAGCAAATCGCCTGGTTCCAGGTTTTTCATAGTTTGTTCCCTGTTTCCGGTTGTGAGCGTTTTTACATTTAGCGAAGGCGCAAACTTTGCCGTTTCGCTTAACCAATTTGGGATGACCGAAACAGGGCTTATAACCAGGGCAGGGCCAACGTGGGCACGGTGCAGCAATATGGCCAATGCCTGAATGGTTTTGCCCAAGCCCATATCGTCGGCTAAACAAGCTCCTGCTTCCCATTCGGCTAAGCGCGACATCCAGCGGAAGCCTTCTTCCTGATAGGGGCGAAGCTCGGCAAGCAGGTTTTGGGGCACTTGTGTTTCGGTATTTTGAACCGAATCGAGGCGCTTTTGAAATTCCTTCCACAATTTGTCGCCTTTTAAATTTTCGACATCTTCGAAGAAATCGCCCAAAGCCACCGAAGCAAACTTGTTTATTTGCAAACCATCTTTTCCGGCAGTGGAAAATGTGCGCAGCTCGTCCAACTGCTTTTTCAGTTTTGCGCTCAGCGCCAGGAATTCGCCATTTTTAAGCTCGATAAAGCGGCTGTGGCTTTTTTCGGTAAGCAGCATCAACTGCTGTAGGGTAAAAACCGTTCCCTCGTCAATTTTCATTTCGCCTTGTAGCTCGAACCAGTTGGTCTGTGATTTTATTTTCAGGTTTAGGTTGCCAAAATTTACCGTCCCTTTTATTTTATACCGTTCGCCTTCGGGCCATTCCACTATACATTTGTCCTGGTGCGCGGCCAAAATATCCAATAAATGAAGCGAATCCAATGGGTCGCCAAAAGCAATCAAATCATTGCTGATGTCAACCGTTTCGAGTGACTGTATTTGGTCCATCAGCATATTGGCAAATTCCGTTTCCTGGTCAAGGTTGCGTAATACCTGGAGTTGTTCGCCTTTTTGATTGGCAATCAATGTTTTGCCGCCTTTGCCCGGCTTGCAATACGGTGGGTGCGCGCCAAAAGGTTTAGCAAAAAGTTCGGCTTTAAGCCCATCGCCAAGCGGCAGCAACTGAACGCGAATGCGCGAATCGGAAGCCACTTTTTTAACTTTTGTGCTTTCGCTCACCGATAAATCGGAATGTACCGTGAAATAGGCACTAAAATTGCCCAAAACCTGCATCAGCTTTTCTTTCCCCAGATCGGGAACCACTATTTTCTGTTGCCGGATGGCTTCGATAACAGTCTTTTGTTGAGATGATAAATTATAAACTTTGTAACGGGTATTCGTCTCTTTTTCAACAATAATCTCTTTGGTGGTATCTTTTATATCGGTTGTGAGTGTATAGCCTTTTGATGTTTTAAGTGCTTGAAGCACAGGTTTTGCATCAATCAATTCGACCAAAAGATCGTTGCTTCCGGCCAAAAAAACATAAGGGTGGCCAACAAGTTCTTTTATGGTATTGTCGGGCAACCAATACTCCTCACCGCCATAATAACTACTGTGGTATTTGACGTTTTTGGCCACGCGGAAATCCTGCTCGGTCATACCCTCGGTTTTGCCAGCATAAAAAGTTTTAAGGGCAATATTCCTACCCGACGACCAGCTTTTTGCCGTGCGCGTTTGCAGTACTGGCTGTATGTTAAGACGATCAAAATCAACATAATATACCACCCTGTATTTGCCTTGTTCGTCTTTTGTGGAAGAACCGGATTTCGTACTTCCAATAGAAAGGAATGAATTGAGGGCTTTTTCCCACTCGTCCTGCCTGGTGATTTGCGAAAGCACGGGTAGGAATTCGAAATTGCCCAGCATTTTTTCATACAAAGCATCCGTTTCAAGGCTTTCGTACCATTGTTTTAAAACGAAAGCCGATTCCAATGCCAGCAAACAGTATCCGTTTTCCCAGGCTTTTTTAGTGCTTTGCAATGCTTTGGCCATAACCATATTGTCGGGCTTGGCGTTAATCATGTACAATATTAGGAAACGTAAAAGGTTATAGTAATCTTGATTTTCAAATTTTATGGTATCAACCAACGATTTTTCTGATATGGAAAGGCTGGCTTTTTCGTTAAAATAATATTCAACCACCGGCTTGAAAAAACTTTCGGATGTGCTGAAATTTCTTTTTATCAAGGAGGCCTTTA
>CAJAXK010000428.1 GCA_903946925.1 uncultured Bacteroidales bacterium
TATAAATACCCGCCCTATCAAACCGGGTTTTATATTCACCAACCGATTATATTTCTTTGTAGTTTTGTCATCTATTTTAAAAGCTCAATTTTTATTTTCGGGTAATGAAGGGGCAGACTGAAAAGAAAAATCAAACAAAAATAATTCCGATGGTAGCCAAAACAGGAACAGTTTCAAAAATCACCACCCACGTGCTTCAGGAAATGAAGTTAAAAGGCATAAAAATTTCGATGTTGACCGGATACGATTTTTCGATGGCCCGGTTGCTCGATAAGGCTGGTATCGATATTATTTTGGTTGGTGATTCGGCATCAAATGTAATGGCTGGTTATAGCAGCACATTGCCAATAACCCTCGACCACATGATTTATCATGCATCATCGGTAGTTAGGGCTGTTCACCGTGCTTTTGTGGTTGTTGATATGCCTTTTGGCACATATCAAGGCAATTGGAAAGAAGCCCTTTCGTCGGCAATACGTATTATGAAGGAATCAGGTGCCGATGCCGTAAAGCTGGAAGGCGGTATTGAAATTATCGACTCGGTAGAAAGGATACTCTCGGCAGGAATCCCCGTAATGGGCCACTTGGGCTTAACACCGCAATCAATACATAAATTTGGCACTTATGTGGTTCGCGCAACCGAAGAAAAAGAAGCACGAAAATTGGTGGAAGATTCGAGATTGCTCGAAAAAGCAGGCTGTTTTGGTATTGTGTTGGAAAAAATACCTGCCAAATTAGGTGAAGAAGTCGCACGAAATTCAAAAATCCCGATTATTGGTATTGGCGCTGGCAAAGAAGTTGATGGACAAGTGTTGGTTTTGCACGATATGCTCGGCATAACCATGGAATTTTCGCCCCGGTTCCTGCGCAGGTATATGAACCTCAGCGAAGAAATTGTTACCGCAGTTCAAAATTATATAGTTGATGTAAAAACCCTCGATTTCCCCAATGAAAGGGAACAGTATTAAAACCCAACCCCTTACGGATCCCTTGCTGGAAAAAAATATCCTTTACGAGGATAACCATATTATTGTTATCAATAAACTTCCTTCGCAAATAGTACAAGGCGACAAAACCGGCGACAGACCGCTCGCCGACCTTGTGAAGGACTACATTAAAATAAAATATAGAAAACCAGGCGAAGTATTTCTGGGCGTTGTGCATAGACTGGATAGGCCTGTTAGCGGTGCAGTTCTGTTTGCCAGAACTAGTAAAGCGCTCACACGCCTGAATTCCCTTTTAAAAGAAAGGGAAATTAAAAAAACCTATTGGGCTGTTGTAAAAAACAAACCGCCAAAACAATCTGATACACTTATAAACCACCTTCGTCGCGATGAAGCAAAAAACAAATCTTTTGTTGTAGCCGAAAACTCGAAAAATTCACAACAAGCCATTCTTTCATACACCCTCATTGCAAGCAGCGATAATTATTATTTGCTTCAAATCGACCTTCAAACCGGCCGTCACCACCAAATCAGGGCACAGCTTTCGGCAATGGGATGCCCTATAAAAGGAGATTTGAAATATGGTTTCCCTCGTTCCAATGCTGATGGATCTATTCATTTACACGCAAGGGAACTAAATTTTGTGCATCCTGTAACCTTGTTGCCAATTAATGTTGTAGCAATACCACCCAAGGATCCTGTTTGGGATTTCTTTGTTGATAATATTGTGTAACACTGCTTTCGGCTGATATTGTATTTGCTTTTTTTTGGCCTTACTCTTGAGTCCGCTCCGATAAACCTTTAAAAAGAAAACCACGGAGGCACTGAGGGCACAGAGGTACACAGAGCATTGTTAATTAACGCTATACCTTAGTGGACATAGCAAAGCGATATCACAAATTCCTGTAAAAATAAGCAATTATGAGTAAACTTAGTGGCTTTGTGCCTTTGTGGCGAAAAAAGACTTTTCGGAGTGAACTTACTCTTTAAAATGTAATTCTAATTCCAATATAGCTTGTTAGGGACAAAATGTGAAACACATTTTTTCGGAATTTCATACCAGTATAACTTTATCTCCTGACCGTTTATTTACCATAGCCCTTCTGTGTTTTTACCATTTACGCTTAAATTCAGTCTCGCTTTTTTTTGACTTTTAAAATAGATTTTGGATAGAACTTTTTATCATAAAAACATGTCCCGGTTTGTGCCAAAAACAAACCATTCATCCTCAAATTGAGTGCAGGAAAAAACACTTTTTCTCATTCTGGGACAAATCAAAAGCAAATCGTACTATGAAACAGTTCTATGTTGTTGATTATCTGATAGTAAAAATTTAAGGCATATTATTTGTTGTTGTGTTGAAAAGAATTGCAAAACCACTTTTGTTCAGCTTTATACTTTTGTAATTTCTTGTTTAAGCAGAATTTTGTAATTGCTTTTTTTCAGCCAACTAGGATGTCTCAGATAAAAATAAAAATCGGCTTTTTTTCAAAAATACTACTTAGTATTTTTATTGCATTTTTCATATCCACCCTTCAATCCTTTAGCCGTGGTAGCGAAAAATTGTACTCAATTGGCAACAACTCCCCTTGGAATACAACAAGTACATGGTCCCTTACTTCAAACGGCATCCCAGCCGGACTGATACCTCAATCTAACGACACCATAGTTATTGAAAGTTCAGTTATTTTGAACACAAATTTTTCATTTACAGAAAATGGGAACCTTACCATAACAGAAACAGGTTCCTTACAAGGCTCAAACTTTGAGCTTGATTTCGTTGGTAGCTCATCTTTGAATTGTAAAGGCGAAATAGTTTTACACGACCTGATTTTCTCCGGAAGCTCCAAAATTACTATTGAAGTTAGTGGCAATGTGCTGGTCAATAATTTATTTAGCTGCAACTCCCCGAACAGCCATTTGGTTTTAGGCAAATTATTGGTTAAAGGTATATTACACCTAAGCGATTTTGTATTTATAAATTCAAAAGGCACTATCGGAAGTGAAACCTACTCTGGAAACGGGTCAATTTCTGGGGTCAGGATATCGGATCAAAACTACAACGGCTCAACCATTACCGAATGCAACTGGGTTGGGTCTGTAAGCGATAGTTGGAACGAACCGATGAATTGGGCTTTGGGCATTGTGCCAAACAGCACTTCAAATATTTCAGTATTGGCTTCTTCCAACAATCCGCAGATTGTTACCGAGGCAACCTGCAACAACCTGTTTATCAACCCTGCTGCAGTTTTAACCATTAAACACGAAGCTGTTTTAGAAATTTCGGGGGAGCTTGTGGTAAATAAAAACGGGAAACTTCTGCTTAGTAATTCATTGATTTCTAAAGCTTCGTTGATTTTAAATGGGGAAGTTTCCGGAAATATCCAATCTGAATATCAAATTATGGCTGGGCAGAAGAGCCTTTTATCATCGCCTGTTTCAACTGCTGTTTCGTCAACCTTTTTAAATATGTATCTCCGCTCCTACGACGAAGCTTCGTCTCAATGGGGTGAATATATTGTACCAACCAACAACCCGCTAAAGGTGATGCAGGGTTACGAATTGTATTCATTATCTTCGACTACCCGGATTTTTGAAGGAACCCCAAACCATGACCCAAAATCTTACGCTGTTACAAACCTTGGAGATGGGCTTAATCTTACCGGCAACCCTTATCCATGTTACATCGATTGGGAAAACAACGATAACAATGCATGGCAACGAAATGCGGTAGCATCTGCAATTTATTATCCAAGCACTTCAGGTTCCATATCTGTATATCTACCTGGTGGCGACAATGCCATAAGCCTTAATAATGGGAATCGTTATATTGCCCCAATGCAAGGTTTCTTTGTTAAAGCCGGCAAGCAAGGTTCACTTACTATAACTGAAAATTCGCGTGTTCGTAGCGTAAAAGATTCAAAACAAGGAAGCAACACAAATTCAATACGGTTTAAACTGATTGATGGCAATGGTTTTACCGATGAAGCGGTTTTTAGGGTAATCGGCAATTCCACTTTTGGTTTCGATGATGATTATGATGCCTTAAAACTTCAAGGAAACATGGATTTTCCATCCATTAATTTTAGTTCCGAGGATGAAATAAAATATGCAATAAATACAATTCCGGCAATAAATGCCTCGGTGAATATCCATTTAAACATTGAATGTTTCGATGCCGGATCATATACAATCTCAATTTCCGGTGGACTAAAATTTGAACAGGAGTATCCAGTAATATTAGAAGATAAAGAATTAAACACATCCATTGATTTACGATTGGATTCAGTTTACACTTTTTATCATACCCCAGAAATTGATTCAAAAAGATTTGAGCTTCACTTTAACCCTGCTCAAGGAATATCAGAAAACCAGGAAAAAGAAATACAAGTACAAGTCAGGGAAAACGAGGTTTTTATTACCGGGAAATCCAATGAAACCTGCACGGCAAATTTGTTTTCCATTGATGGAAAGTTTTTAAATTCTTCAAAAGGCATTCTTGCGGAAGGGATTAAAATAAGCACAGGCAACTATAACCCGGGTATTTATATCTTACAAATAATGGATAACGGGAAAAGCTCAACAATAAAAATTTTGATAAAGTAAAGCCTACCAATCACAAGCACAGCATTTAAAACATTTTTACAAAAATTTCACCCCATGAGAAAACTAAGTATATTACTTGCCGAGGACGATGAAATGATTCGGAAAATAACCACATTTTACTTGAACCGTAATGGCCATGAGGTAGATATTGCAAAAAACGGATGCGAAGCGGTAACAAGGTTCAAGTCTAAACAATATGATGTAATTTTAATGGACATACAGATGCCAGAAATGGATGGTCTTGAGGCAGTTAAACAAATTAGGCTTATAGAGCAAGAGTACCTTGCCAAAAACCATATAACTATAATTGCTGTTACAACCAACTCCAATAAAGCTGAATGTTTGAATGCCGGGATGGATGCATACGCCCAAAAACCTTATAGTTTCGAAGATTTAAGTTCGTTGTTCAGAACGTACAACTTGGTGTAGTTCTCTTGTTTTTTATTGATTGTTAGTGGTTTATAGCGGGCGCGGGAAATCGGGCCCGCTGTTTTTTTTGCAATTTGAGCTTATATTTTGGTTTAAGTCTTCATTATTCGAGAACTTTGCAAATTCGGTTTATCATTTCCCTTAAATCCACAGCTCAATTTTATATGCAACAGATTACACAGATTTCCAATTACCAATCCTGAAATGGAAAAACCAATATAAATAGCTGTAAATTAGGCTCAAATGAAATAGCCATGATTGGGAATAATCACCAGCCGAAGATGATATTCTAATCAATCTGGCGTATTCCATGCGACCCGTAAAAAATAAATAATAACGCATGAAAATGCTTTTGGTTTACAGGGTTTCACAAAAAGCGAAAACTAAACAAGCATGATGTACAAAAAACACAATATTCGCCTTTTATGCACCCTGGCCCTTACGTTTACCACTTTGTGGCTACACGCGCAATATTACAATTTGGGCCAGGATCCTGCTTCTGTAAATTGGAGGGAAATAAAAACGCCTCATTTCCGCATTATTTATCCAGAGATATTCGAACCGAGAGTTCAAAAGATGAGGCCAACCCTCAATTTTGCCTACAACGAGTTAACCAAATCCCTTGCTTACAAGCCAAAACCAATTCCTATTATTATTCACAATTATAACATTGATGCAAACGCCGTTACGGTTTGGGCTCCAAAACGTGTTGAAATGTTCACTTGTCCCCCACAGGATATGTATGCACAGGATTGGCTCGATCAACTTATACTTCACGAATACAGGCACGTTGTTCAAATTGACCGCACAAACCAAGGTTTCACCAAAGTACTGTCGTGGTTTACCGGCGAACAAGCAGCGGCAATGGTAAACGGACTATTTGTGCCACCCTGGTTTATGGAAGGAGATGCTGTGTGTGCCGAAACAGCGCACAGCAAAGTAGGGCGTGGCCGGATTCCAACATTCGAAATGCTGTTGCGTGCCCAGGTTCGCCAACTGGGCTCTTTTAGCTATGATAAGGCAACTATGGGTTCGTATAAAACTTTTGTCCCAAACCGCTATGTTATTGGTTATTCGTTAGTTGCAAATGTAAGAAAAAATTATGGCTATCAGTCTTGGGTATCTGCCCTCGATGAAGTTGCCCATAAACCCTTTATCATTACCCCATTTAACCATGGCCTTAAAAAAGCAACGGGATTTGGCAAAGTGGATTTATACAAGTTAACTATGCGGGATATGGACAGTTTATGGAAATTTCAGAACGATAAAACGAATAAAACCGAGCATAAACAAATCAGCTTAAACCATAAATTTAAACATGAAAATTACATTTTCCCACAATACATAAGTGATTCCGCTATTGTGGCTGAATTTTCGAGCATGGACGAAATACAGAAATTTGTGGTTGTTGGTACGGATGGTAAAACCAAAACAATTATAACGCCTGGTTTTTTATCTTCGGAAGTTTTTTCGGTTACAAAAAAGACTGCTTTACATGAAACGAACAATACATTTTCGGAAGTAGGCCAATCAAACCAATTTCTACTGGCATGGACTGAATCCATCAACGACCCACGTTGGCAGGAAAGGAGCTACTCTGAAATAAGGGTTTACGACAGTTACACAGGTAAAATCAAAGAGCTTACAAATAGAAGCCGTTATTTTGCGCCATCATTTTCGCCTGATGGGAAAACACTGGCTGCTGTAAAAGTGGATGTAACCAACAAATGTTCAATTGTTTTGCTTGACGCTGAAAGTGGTGAGGAAACGAAAATTGTGGTTGCTTCGGATACCGATTTTTATATGACTCCTTCGTGGTCGGCCGATGGCAAAAAAATTGTTTATACAAAATTGAATGAAAAAGGAAAAGGCATTTATTGTTTTGATTTGATAAAAAATGAAGATACCGAGGTGCTTGAACCAACTTTCATCGAAATCTCGAACCCGGTTTTCGCAGGCGGATTTGTACTTTTTAATGGCTCGTATTCCGGAATCCAAAATGTTTATGCCATAAACCTGACCAACAAAAAAGTATTTCAGGTAACATCGGCTGAGTTTGGCGCGGCAAATGCCAGATTAAGCAATGACGAAAAAAAAATTGCATATTCTAATTATACATCAGCAGGTTATGGGTTGGTGGAAGCCATTTTTGATCCAAAATCTTTTATAAAAATTTCCGAAATAAATGACTTTTCACCATCTCTTTATAAATTTTTGGTTACAGAAGAAAATAGCATTTCAGATTCATCTGCCCATGTAAGCCCTGAAATAAAATCGCAACCTTATAAAAAAGCTGCCCACATTTTCAACTTCCATAGTTGGGCACCAGCCTACATTAATTATTCCACAGGCGAGTATGGTACAGGCATTTCGTTTATGTCGCAAAACGAATTGAGCACAGCCACAACCCTGATAGGCTACAGCTACGATATGGCCGAAAAAACAGGAAAAGTTACTGCCGACTTTAGCTGGATGGCTTGGTATCCAGTCCTTGATTTTAAAGCATCATATGGAGGAAGGGCTGCCTACACATCGGATGATACTTCTGTACGTTACACTTACAACGAAACAATACTCGGTGGCGGTTTAACACTGCCTTTAACCTTTACAGGTGGCAAATACTACAAAGGCTTACAATTGAAACTGCATACTTCGTGGCACAATATTACCAATAACACCTCGCCCGAAGAAACGAAACTTACCGGAACAATAAATTCGATGGATTATGGGATATTAGTTTACCGCTACATCAAGCAGTCGGGAAAAGATATTTATCCGCGCTGGGGGCAGTCAGTGAATCTGGGATTTAGGCATACTCCCTTTGGCGACAACGATTATGGCAGTATTGCATCCGTGAGTACCCGTTTTTATTTCCCAGGCTTAATGCTGCATCATGGTTTGCGCCTCGACTTGAACTGGCAGGAGCGAAATCCAGGAAGCTATTATTATCCAAACCAAATCAACTTACCTCGTGGATATTATATTTTTAATGTTAACTCGTTGAAATGCTATGCATTGAATTATAAATTTCCTTTGCTATATCCCGATTTTTCGTTAGGGCCGTTGGCGTATTTCAAGCGCATAAAAACAACTTTGTTTTACGATGGAGGCATTGGAGTAACCGAAGACAGCAGTTGGAATTTACAATCCACTGGTATTGAACTCACTTCAGATATGCATGTGTTACGATTTGTGTTTCCGTTGGATTTGGGGTTTAGGTTTGGTTTTAGGCCAATCGAGAAATCTTATTTTGTTGATTTTCTTTTTTCAGTAAATTTGTCGAATTAATCAACCTTAACTTATGGGATTTGTACTAAAATTACTTGTTTCGTCATTGGCCGTTTTTTTTGGCGCATATATTTTAGATGGGGTTTTCCTAGATGGCTTTCCAACGGCAATTTTGGTAGCCTTGCTTTTGGGTTTCTTTAATGCTTTTCTCAGGCCAATTTTGATAATACTCACAATTCCAATTACTTTGGTAACTTTTGGGCTTTTTCTTTTGGTAATTAATGCCCTTATTATACTGTTGGCCGATTATGTGCTTTCCGGCTTCAATGTTGATGGCTTGTTTACTGCAATGGTTTTTTCGATACTGGTTTCATTTTTCACCTGGCTACTCGAAGCAATAGCAAACCCTAAGGCTAAAAGCAAAAGCGTACAATAAGTAAGGTAAAAAGGAAAAGGTCAAAGGTCAAAAGGCAAAGGTCAAAGGTCAAAGGTCAAAAGGCAAAGTTAAAGGTCAAAAGTTAAAAGGCAAAAGACAAAAGATAATTGAGTTCTAATCAAAGAAATCCACAATCCGAAATCCGCAATCCGCAATCCTAAATCCCAAACCCCAAACCCATTAAAACATGCACCACCGTTTTATCACCGATCAGCGCGAAATTGACGAAATTATAAACAAATGTGATGTTTGTTATGTGAGCATGGTTGATGAAAATAACCTGCCTTATGTGCTTCCTTTTAATTTTGGGTACAGTAATGGTGAAGTTTATCTGCACTCATCCCAAAAAGGGCTAAAAATTGATATACTTAAAAAAAATCCATCCGTTTGCATTGCATTTAGTACTGACCATCAGCTTCGCTACCAAAGCGAGCAAATGGCATGCAGTTACAGCATGAAATACCGCAGTGTGTTAGCTTTTGGCAAAGTTGATTTTATTACTGATCTGGATCAGAAAGTTGAGTTTTTTAATACCGTTATGGCCCATTATACCAAGCGTGAATTTACTTACGGCATTCCAGCTTTACGCGAAGTGTGTACTTACAAAGTTAAAGTCGAAAGGTTTACAGCAAAAATTTATGGATATTGATTTTGTGGTTTAAGGGGGAGAAAAAGTTTAAAGGGTTCAAGGTTCAAGGGTTTAATGTGTAAAAGTTCAAGGTTCAAGGGTTCAAGGTTCAAAAGTATAACATTGAATCAATCTTTTTGAAAACCCCACATTTTGAGTCCACTTCGATAACCTAAAAATGAAGAATCGCCACTAAGGCCCTATGACACAAAGACTCACAAAGCATTGTTATTCAGTGTTATAAACTTAGTGAAACTTAGAAGCTTTGTGCTTTTGTGGCTAAAAAAGACTTGTCGGAGTGGACTCACATTTTCAAATTTTCAAATTCCCACATTTTCATATTCCCACATTTTCAAATCCTCACATTCCCAAATTCCCACATCCTCAAATCCCCAAATTTTCAAATTCCCACATTTTCAAATCCTCAAATTTTCCCTCAATTTTTCATGCAAAACAGCAAATCCAATTCCTAATAAGGAACCCATTATTGCACCAACCAAAATATCACCTGTATAATGTACACCAAGGTAAACCCGGCTATATGCGGTAAGCACTGCAAAAATTAGTGCAATTGGGATTATATACTTTGAATTCCGGAAAAGTGCGGTTATCAAAAAAAGTGCTACTGCAAAAGCGTTGGATGAGTGACCCGAATAAAATCCATACATCCCTCCCCTATACTCATTTCCATTTGAATATTTTAAAACATGTACAATGGCTTGTAAATGTGGTTCGTGCGAAGGGCGCAAGCGCATAAACCCATCTTTTGAAAGGTTGCAAAGTTGATCCGATGCTACAATCATTAACGCAACACTCACTAAAACAGTCCAATAATGTTTAGGGTAACGTTTATATAGCAACCAAAGGAACCAAATGTAAAGTGGGATCCAGAAAAACTTGGTGCTGAAAAGCCACATTACCGGATCAATAATAGGGCTGTGAAGTCCATTAAAAAAGAGGAAGAGGTTTTCGTCGAAAGAATTTATTGCTTCCAGCATCAGTTTATATTTTCTTCAAAAGTAGCAAAACAAGGCAAATTAGCTGTTTCCTAAATACCGATTTCTTTTAACTGATCAATTGTGATAACCGAACCAGAAATAATCGAATTGCTGAAAAGGGTTTCCAGAATAAGGCCTGCAACATCATCCGGCTTTGCAAGTTTGCCTTCTTCATAAAGTTTTATAAAATTATCGCGCTCAGGGAATTTATCATTCTCTGTTTTACGGATGGTTTCCTGCATGGTTGTTTCAATAATCCCTGGCGCAAGTGCAAAGATTTTTACCGGATACTTTTCGGCATTTTGCTCCAAACCAGCTACTTTGGTCAGCATATCAAGCCCGGCTTTCGAACTGCAATAAACCGACCAGCCACTATAGGGGATAAAAGCTGCACCTGAGGAAATATTCAAAATAACTTTTGGAATTTTTAAAGCTGACGTTTTAGATATAAATACCGAACTCAAAACCAAAGGGGTTAGGAAATTCAAATCCAGGTGTTTTTCGGCCAGTGCAAAATCTATTGATTTCAAAGGAGCCACAGGTTCGAGCATACCGGCGTTGTTGATAAGCGCAATCCTATCATGATCAGACAATTGTATGTGTTTGAATACTTCGTTTATAAACAATTCGGCTTGCTCGCGAAAACACAAATCGTATTCAAAATAAAAAAGTGGCACATTTAATCCTGCTGCCAATTCAACCAAATCTTCATTCATGTTTCGAGAAACAGCAAACAAGGTGTTTCCAGGTTTGATGAGCTTATGGGTTAACGCTTCTCCAATTCCACGGGAAGCACCAGTTATTATATAGTAATCCATTTATGTATCTGCTTCTTGGTTTGTTGAAAAATTGGTTGATTGAAATCTGCATTTAAGGAAAAAGGCTTGTCGATTTTTCGTCTATTAACATCTTATATAATCTCCAAGCTGGAAGTAATGATCAGTTTTTGAATAGTATCAGATGCTTTGTTGAAAACTGCTTTTAGAAACGATTTAGATTCAAAATTGTTTGAAGTCGCTGGATTGCAAATCGCTTTCAGTAATTTGAACTTGTAAAAACCTTGTTGCAGCTTCTAATGTACTGCATATCAAAACTTTGTTTTGGTATGATTTATCCAATTCGAACAACGTTGCAAATGCAGTGACCGAGGGGGTTGAAGTTAAAATAGCCCAACGTATATTGGTGTCCTTTGAAGTTTTCTTCACTATCTCAACATATAAGTACATTTCTTTAAGGGAAAACTTAAAGTTGGCATCCCTCGTAATGGATAATATTTTCCTGATCTTAGGTAACCTTACATCCTTTTTAAGCTTCTCCTGATATTCGCCCAAATCTTGAAGGGTAAGATCACCCGTCGAAATATCAACCAACAGGCCCTCATCTAA
>CAJAXK010000429.1 GCA_903946925.1 uncultured Bacteroidales bacterium
ATTGTACTATAATTGATTCATGGGCGACCTAAATTACTGGCTCTATTGTTCAAATATCCAATAACTAGCATATTAGCACGCGAAAGAATATGCGGGGTTGCACGGATTTTGGATTTATTAGGGATGGCGGATGTGGGATGGAGGATTGAGAGTTAAATGGGATGAGTGTAATTGAAAAAATCAATGTTGCTATGGTGTAGTGAGGATTTTTGTTTGGATTGTATTGCGTTGGGAGAAAGTTTCAGTGGGTGTAACTTAAGATTAAAATACTTTTATCTTAATCTTATCGAGCTATTCAGATTGTTTTCTTACTTTTGTTAGTATGCAATTATTTTAATAAATTAAACCCAATCTTAGGTTATGAAAACATTATCGACTTTATTCGTGTTCATGCTTTGCAGCTATATGGGCTTAGCGCAAATACAGTATTCATGCCGTTTTTCATCCGACTCCTTTCAAATAAAGGATACCCTGAAGAATAACAAACTGTACTCCATACTGAAGTGGAGCGATGGCTTGCTCCCTGATATGGAAACAGGGTATCCACAATTGCTTCATACATCCCTGTCGTTTATTATTCCCTTTGGGTATGTGTTAGACAGCATCGAATTGCTTGATCCTGTTTCGACGGAATACAATGTTGTAAATAATATCATCCCTGCTCAAATCGATTATCCAACATGTATTGGCTGCCCTGTTCCAGGTTTTGTGCCTGATACATCGGCCATATATACCACCGACAGGCAATACCCACAGAATATTGAAGGAGATGCAGCTTGTAGTATTTATAACAACTGTAAAATTTTGACTATCCCTATTACTCCTTTTCGTTACAATGCTTTCAAGCAAACACTGCTTTTCTATAATTCTTTTGACCTGATTGTTCATTTAAAACCCGACAATATACCCGTAACCGATAGAAACTTAAAAAAACTGACCCAAAATGGCTTGTTTGCCAAAAAAAACGTTCTTAACCTAGTTGTAAACAAAACCGATTACGACCAATACAGCCAGCCATTAACTATGGTTGATTCCATTGATAATTCCAGGGCTGCCGTTGGTGTTTACGAGTATATTGTACTGTCATCGCAGGCGTATAAGGTTGCCGCTGAGGCCATCGTTGAGTGGAAAAGGAAAAAAGGCCTTGATGCCGGATTTATTGATATAGCTGATATTTACGAAAATTATCCAACTGCAGTAGATAACATAGGAAACACGCAATATAACAATAGTTATAGTATCGCTGATGATGCGGCCAAGGTGAGGATGTACCTGAAAGATGCTTTTGAAAATGGTGCACAATGGCTCCTAATAGTAGGTGACGAAGATATTGTCCCGGTTAGGAAACAAACAGATGGTGAAGGCAATTTGAATCCAACGGATAAATATTACGGTAATTTTACGGGCGATTGGGAAGTGGATGGGAATGGGCTTTATGGACAATACATCAATAATGGAGATCAGGCCATAGGTATGCTCGAACTATTTGTTGGAAGGATACCTTGCAATAACGTTGCCCAGTTTAACAATTGGCTGACGAAATTATTGTTATATGAACAAAACCCCGGTAATGGCCAAGTTGACTACTTAACCCAATGTATTGGGATGCAAGGCGATGAGTTCCAACAATCTGATGATTATACCAATGTTTTTAAAAATAATACCGACGGCTTTTATACACATACCCTTTTTCAGGAATTGCCGGCTTATAATTCATTAGGCGATGACCTTACTGCACCTTATGGGGCAGATATCATTAATTATTATAATCAACATCCTCCTTACTTATGGATATGGCTTGAACATGGCTTGTTTGACAGGGTTCAAACCATGAGCAATGAAATAGATGATGGGATAAAAAGTAAAATTTCCACTACTGAATTTGACGAGCCCGGTGCTGCTTTGAGCAATTTGACAAATACAGGCAAACCTGGCGTGGTTTTTTCAACGGCATGTTTGGTAGCCGCTTTTGAAAAAGAGATTTCGGGCACATCCATGTGCATGGCCGAAAGTTATTTGGTAAACAGCCTATCGGGGGGCGTATGTTTCATGGGGGGTACAAATACTTTGGGCCTCGCAGGAGGATCTATTATGCTTAATTATTTTGCGACTAGTTTGAAAAAAATAGCCAATGACAATTTTGACCATATAACCCACTTGGGATCAAACTATTTTTATTGGTCAGATAAACTTCATCTTCAATCTCCTGGTATAAGCGGCTATTTTACACACAATCTTTTTGGCGATCCCGAAGCCCGTCTGTTTACCGAAACCCCCACCCGGTTATTGGCAACTGTAAACCCCAGGTATATACAAATAAATACACCTGCCGATATTGTTATTAACTTAAGCAATCTGAAAAACAACGACACGGTGTATGTTTCTTTATACGGGAAATACCTGAATAACGGGCACCCTGTTGTGAAAACAGTTAAAGGCAACGGCAATCCGATCACTGTTACTTTTAATGGTGTGCTTGCTACGCAAACCAGCCCAATATATGTTACTATTTCAGGTTTCAATTACCTGCCTTTCACCGACGAAATATTGGTTTCGCCCGGATGTGCTTATGTTAACACACCCGAAAATATTACCACCTCACAAACATGGGGTTTTCAGTATTTCAAAGATCATAATGTGGTAGTAAAACAGGGTGTAACGCTTACCATTACCGGCGAAGTTTACTTTTCGCCACTAGCGAAACTTATTGTTGAGCGTGGGGCCAGGTTGGTGCTCGATGGTGGCACATTGGGAACTTCCTGCAACGATCTATGGCAAGGCGTGGAAGTGTGGGGAGCCTACAACTTACCACAAAATATACTAAACCAGGGGGTTGTCGAAATAAAAAACAACGGCTGTATTACCAACGCAGTTTGTGCCATCCGGGCCAAAAACCCTGCCGCTTCAAACCCTGCCGTTACCACAGGGGGGATGGTAGCCATACACAAAGCAAGGTTTGTTAACAATAAATGTGCTATTTCGCTGTACCCTTTGTATAATACCGGGGCAATCTACAATAGTTTTATCAATAACTCCCTCTTTAGCATCGACAACAATTATATACTGAAATTTGCCACAGGGTTTCCAACAAAAATGATAGCGTTGGAAGGGTTTAAAACAACAAATATTGAAGGTTGTACCTTTGCCAATACCAACCAAACACTGGAGGGGGCCAACCGAGGCATTGCCATTGGAGCCACCAATGCAGGTTTAAAAACAAACAAGTTCTGTATCGAAGTATCGCCATTGGGCGAATGCCTTACGTACAGCCCTATGGTGTTAGATGGCTGGCATTATGCCATATACTCAACCACCTGCAACCCTTACCATGTTACCGAAATTGTAAATTCATCGTTCAACAACAACCTACGCGGAATATATCTAAGCGGAATATCGTTGCCTAAAATACACCGCAATACCTTTAAAACGCGCCAAGTATCACAAACTGAACCCTCCTCTGCCCTTTACCTCGATGGCTGTACAGGTTACAGTGTACAGGAAAATACTTTTGAAGGCAATTATGGCGGCTTGGCAAACACATTTGAAACAGGTATAGTAATAAATAACTCGGGCGCAGCCCCCAACGAAATTTATAACAATACTTTTACCAAGTTGCAAAATGGCATTACTGCGCAGGACGACAACCGTGGATTGGTATGCAAGTGCAATGATTATAGTAATGTGAAAGCTGACGAAAGTGTGTTGCTAAGTCCTAATTCACCTTCAACCTATGGTGTTGCCCTTTATCAGGGTGATGGGTACTCCGTGTCAGGGCCCGCAGGGAATACATTCTCAATGCGCACTTCGGGCACTGGCGACCTTGATAACGATGGTGTAAAGTTTAACTACTATCATCATCAGGATATCGGACTATATAGACTTAAGCCCATTTATTACACTAATGTGGATAGGACAGCATATATTGCTGATGATTATATAAAACAAACAGCCTGTCCATCCAAACTTGGAGGTGGAGGAGGCATCAATCAGGAGCTAATAAAAAATGAAATGGCATCAACCGGTCTCCTTATTGATCAAAAGCAAGATAGCCTAGTGGCACTGATTGACGGTGGAAACACCGCAGAAACCGCTGAAGATGTGATTTACAGTTCCCCGTTGGAGGCGTTAGATTTGAGGGATGCCCTTCTTTCCAAATCGCCTTACCTTAGCGATACCGTGATGCAATCGGCCGTAGCCAATGAATATGTGTTGCCCAATGCCATGATACGCGATATTCTGGTGGCCAACCCGCAATCGGCTACATCCGACCCTGTGCTGGACAAACTGGATAAACGCATTGACCCGATGCCCGATGAAATGTACAACCAAATCTTAGATGGTGAATATGTTATATCGTTTAAAAAGAGCAAGGAAGCGGAACTGTCATCGCTGAAACTAACCAGAGAGGCGCAATATAACACCCTTGTAACGCATTACATGGCGGATACTGCCGGTACACTTAATGATAGCCTTGACCAGTTTTTAATGAATGAAAATAAACAGGAAGCCAGATATCTTCTTGCCTGCAAACAACTATTTGAAGGCGATACTGGTGCGGCAGGCAGCACACTTGAAGTGATAACGGCTGCATTTGACCTTTCTCCTGCCGAAATAGTTCAACACGAAAACTATCTTTCTTACTTCGCAGTTGTCAGCAGTATGATGGCCGACAACCTGCCCGGTACCGAATGCGACAGCTTTCAGTTAGCTGCTCTCAACTTACTTATGCAGGAAGGATACGAACCGGTAAGCTCTTATTCCCGCAACCTGCTGATAGCTAATGGCGCAGTAACCTACAACGAACCTTATCTGGTTGCCGATGATCTGAAATCAACCAGAGTAATATGGGAACGCAGGAATGTGCCCCCACTACCTGGTTCAATATTAACCTTAAACCCAAACCCTTGCAACCATTTTGTAATTGCAGGATATTCACTTGAAGACAAGCTCACTTCGGATGCTTTTCTTACAATAAGCACATTGCAAGGCACTGAAATCAAGACAATCCAACTAATTGGAGCTAAGGATCAGGTAGTAATATCCCTTAACAACTTTAGCCCGGGTGTGTATGTTGCCTCATTAAAAGCTGGAGGTAAGTTGATGGATAGCAAGAAAATAATTCTAGTCAATTAATCCGAAATAGACCTCTCATGCTTAATGTGTATGAGAGGTTTTAAATTACTATGAAAAAACGAATTATTATCGCAATAACATTTGCCTGTATTACAAATGTATTATGTTGTCAATCCTGGATCAGAACCTATGGGGTTGGTAATAATGCCATTGCCCGAACCGTATTTGAACAGTATGATAAAGGATTTATTATAAGTGGCAGTGTCAACTCCTCTGAATATGCTTTGTTACTGAAAACTGACATTAATGGAAACCTGATTTGGGAAAAATATTTTGGCGATGGTAATACAAA
Organism: uncultured Bacteroidales bacterium; assembly: GCA_903946925.1. Classification (GTDB taxonomy): domain Bacteria; phylum Bacteroidota; class Bacteroidia; order Bacteroidales; family UBA4417; genus UBA4417. The sequence continues at coordinate 5,426 of CAJAXK010000429.1, forward strand.
AATGCATTTTTTTAATAACTCAAATACATCAGATGGTGGACTTGTTGCTTGTGGGTTCACTACAAAATTCAACAGTTATGATGCTTTAATAATCAAATTTAATGCATGTGCTGAAATTGAATGGTGTAAAGTATTACTAACACCAGATAACTATGATTTAAGCTGGAGGATCAAACAGACTCCCGAAGGTGATTTCATCCTATTGGGCGCCTATTTTGAAACCAATCCGCCTTCTAATATTTCCTTATTCAAGTTCAATGCAAGCGGTGACCTGATCTGGCATCAATTTTATCCATTCGATTTATACTATAATGATGATGAACCCTGCGATTTGCTAGTGGATTCCGATGGTTACTTAATCACATCCGATCGCTATGCTCCCGATTCTGGAACCACCTCACCTCAAATCCTGCGAAGCTATTTTGTCAAAACAGATACTGCCGGTAATAAACTTTGGGATTTGACCTATGGAACAGATTTGCAGTATTATAGTTCCCCTTGGGCTACAACAAAAAATAGTAATGGTAAATATTACCACTCTTCTACCCATTCTCCTCCATCTGGTAATAATCCAGCATTAGTTTGGGTAAGCCACAATGGAACAGAATCAGGCTATAAAGATCTTGTGCAAACCAATAATTCAAACTTCTGTGGCATGCCAACTATTACCATGTTACATGATACCAGCCTGATATTTTTTGGAGGATATAGAATAAACAATACTTATCAGTATCAGGTCATCAGGACTGATACATTAGGATATGTGAAGGATTCAAATTTCATTCCTTATTTAAACAATGATTATAAATCAACAGCAAAAACATTTGATGATAAATTTATTACTGTAGGCAATGAAGCACCTAACGGCAACTTCAATATTATAGCTATCAAAGTCAACTCCAACTTAGAATACGACAGCATCTACACCCAACCCTTAACCTACGACAGCCTGTGCCCATACCCAATTGTAAGCGATACCATAGACCCAAACTGTGATAATGTAATTGTAAGCGTAGATGAGCCTTTCAAAAAGCCGGAAACGACACAGCTAAAGGTGTACCCCAACCCAACGAATAAACAGGTTAGCGTGGAGTTGCCTAAATATCTGGTAATTACTGATAATAATGGGAGTATGCCTGTAACCACAGTATATCACCAATGGCAAAAAGTAGTATTACAAGCAATTGACCTGAATGGCAAAATTATGCAAAGCCGGGAATTGCAAAACAATAATGAAACAGTTCAAATTGATGTTTCACGTTGGTCTTCGGGTTCATACTTATTCAGAATGATATACAATGGGAAACAGGTTGCGGGGAGTAAGGTAGTGGTGAAATAAGGGAATAATGAAATATTTGGAAGTAAAAGATAGTGGGAATCAAGCACACGCATTACAAATGCACACGAACGGGTCAACAAAAACTTTTGTACCAGGTATATATATGATACACATTAAAGGAGTAAATAAAAAAGTTGAAACTTTCAAATTTACAATCATTCACTAATCCTAACTTCCCCTCCTGCTTTAAATCAGAAGGGGAAGTTTACAAAAATCCTATCATGAGAATTGCTTTTTTCTTCATTTGTCTTATAGTGCTACAAAATAATACTATTGCTCAGGAATGGATTCGCTATTATGGGCAGGGACAAAAAGCTGTATGCCGGTCCATTATCAACGATTATGATAAAGGCTTCGTAATTGGTGGAATGATAAACAATTATACATATTCATGGATTTTTAAAACCGACATTAATGGTAACAAACTTTGGGACAAACAATTTGGTAATGGGGTATACTCTTGTGGATTAGGGAATGTTGAAATAACTTCTGATGGGGGTTATGTTTTTTGTGGTAGCTGGCAAAAGGAAGATACTGATTTTGATGTTTTTATCCTGAAGTTAAATACTTGTGGTGAGATAGAATGGTGTAAAACACTTTATACTCCAGGTCATTATGAACTTTGTGGTAAAATTAAAACTACACCTGAAGGAGATTATATCTTAGCTGCAAATTATTTTGAAACAAATCCTGCTTCCCGAACATCACTTTTTAAGTTTAACAGTTCGGGAAATTTGATCTGGCAACAGTTCTACCCTTTGGATAGTGTTTATTATCAAGATGATGTAATGGATTTTACAGTTGATAGTAGTGGTTATTTAATAACCGCATTCAGATATGCTCCTGACTCTGGAACAGTAGCCCCAATTGCAAACAGGAGCTATTTCTTTAAAACTGATACTTCAGGTGTTAAACAATGGGAATTGGTTTACGGAACAAATAAACATTTCTTTTCAGTTCCATGGACTACTGTCAGTAATAGCTCTGGTAACTATATTCATTCGTGTACTCATTCTGCTGAAAGCACTAACAATCCTGCTTTAATTTTTGTTGATAAAACCGGGAGTACTTCAACTGATAAAGATATATTAACAGGTAATTCAAACTTTTGCGGTTTTCAAGGTCTGGCAACTCTTGATGAAACTAATATTATTTTATTTGGAGGTTTATGGGATGATAGCCATGTTTGGACTGATTACGCTTTAAAAACGGATAATTTGGGGAATTTAATTAAGCAAAAGGCTCTCACCTCTACTAGTAATTCGTATTGTTCCTCAGTAAAAACTAGTGATGCTAAATTCATTGCTGTAGCAAATGATTATTACAACAATTCCTGGCGAATAGTTGCCGTCAAAGTCAACTCCGATCTGGAATACGACAGCATCTATACCCAACCCTTTACCTACGACAGCCTGTGCCCGCACCCCATTGTAAGCGATAC
>CAJAXK010000430.1 GCA_903946925.1 uncultured Bacteroidales bacterium
CGACATAAAAAAGCTACGTTTTCTCGAAGAATGGAGCATGAACAGTAAAACCCTTGCCTTTACTAAAAAAGTTGCCGGGCTTTGCCCAATGGTAGAGCGACATTCCGATTCAGGTGAATTACTTGGTTATAAACCACTGTTTTGGGTGTTTTTTGATGATAAGTATCCAGCCGAACTCCAGCAGCAGTAGAACCGAGTTGATTCTAAATTGCAAATTCTTAATAGCTTTTAACCACAATAGGCACAATAGGGCACAATAGGGCACAATAGATTTAAGCAAAGATTAAACTTTCTTTATTTTATAGAAAAACATACTTTCAAAGCCTCTCACCTTTAACCTTTGACTTTTGACTTTTGCCCTTTGACTTTTGACCTTTAACCTTTAACCTTTGACTTTCCCCTCTCAACCCTTCGTTTTTCACTCAATCTCCTTCATTTCATCTCTTTTCTCCTTTTCTCCTTTTCTCCTTTTCTCCTTTTCTCCCTTCACCTTTTCTCCCCTCACCTTTTCTCCCCTCACCCTTCACCTTTTCCCCCTTTCCTCCCTTCCCCAGCCCCTAACCCCCAAACCCCAACCCCCTAAAAAATGTCCTACCAAATCCACCAGTTAAAAAATGGAATCCGTCTCGTCCACCGTCAACAGCGCGGAGGCGTTGCCCATATTGGGGTGCTGATAAATGCAGGTTCCTGCGACGAAAACCCCGATCAGCAAGGTATGGCACATTTTATCGAACACCTTATTTTTAAAGGTACAAGCAAACGCAGCAATTATCAGGTTTTGAGCCGATTGGAGAATGTAGGGGCCGATCTCAATGCATTTACTTCCAAAGAAGATACATGTGTTTATGCTTCTGTTCAAGGTAAATATTACCAGCGGGCCGCCGAATTGCTTTCGGATATTGTATTCCATTCCGTTTTCCCTGAAAAGGAAATAGAGAAAGAAAAAGCTGTAATAATTGATGAAATTAACTCGTATAAAGATAACCCTGCCGAATGGATACATGACGAATTTGATGCCCTGGTTTTTAAAAACCATCCACTTGGGAGGAATATCCTTGGCACCCAACCCAAACTAAAGCGTTACACACGAAATGATATATTGCGTTTCCGCGATGCAAATTATATTTCTTCACGTATTGTAGTTAGCTCAGTTGCAAACATACCGTTCAGCAGGGCAATAGCAGTAGTTGAAAAATATTTTTCTGAGGTCGTTGCTGATTTTTCACCTTTGCAAAGGACAAATTTTTCGGGCTACCAGCCTGAAAATTCAATCCGCAAATATTCCCGCCATCAGGCTCATGCCGTAATTGGGAACATAGCTTGCAATGCTCACGACCAACGCCGCATAGCCATGGCAATGCTCAATAATATTTTGGGAGGCCCGGCCATGAACTCAAGGTTAAATATCGCTTTGCGCGAAAAAAACGGGATTGCTTATAACCTCGAATCCAATTACCAGCCTTTTTCCGATACAGGCTTGTTCAGCATTTATTGCGGTACCGACGATGCCCTCATGCCCAAAGCCATCGAATTGATCCATAAAGAATTACAGAAATTGCGCGAAATCAAACTTTCTCCTATTGGGTTTCATACTGCCCAAAAACAGCTCAAGGGCCAACTGGCTATATCGCTCGAATCGTACCAAAGCGAGATGCTTTCGATGGGCAAGAGTATGCTTGTTTATGGTAAAGTTGACCCTGTGGAAGAAACATACCGTAAAATTGAATCCGTTTCCGCTGCCAACCTCATGGATTTGGCAAATGAAGTATTTAATCCCTCGCAACTCAGTTCATTGCGTTTTAGCTCAAATATTTAACCATGAGTCCACTCCGAAAAGTCTTTTTTCGCCACAAAGACTCAAAGTCTCTAAGTTGCACTAAGTTTATAATTCAGAATAACAATGCTTTGTGAGCCTTTGAGACGTAGTGCTGCTTCGGCAGGCTCAGCACACCGCTTAGCGGCGTTTCTTTATTTTTTGGTTTTCGGAACGAACTCAACCTTAACAATCTAAAATCTATGAGCGAATTTAACGATGGGTTTCTGAAACCTGGTATCGAAAAATATGCAATAAACCACACATCCATCGAAATGCCTGTTCTTGCAAAGCTTTCGCGGGCAACGCATTTGCGCACTCATGTCCCACAAATGCTTTCCGGGCATTTGCAAGGGGCTTTTCTTCAAATGATTAGCAAAATGATAGGCCCGAAGCGCATTTTGGAAATTGGTACATTTACGGGATATTCGGCTATTTGCCTGGCCCAAGGTTTGCAGCCGAAAGGGAAACTAATTACATTGGATTGTAACCCCGAAATGGAAGATTTTGCCTTGCCTTATTTCGAGGAAGCCGGACTGAAAGATAAAATTGAAATGATTGTGGGCGATGCCACCGGGATTATTGAAACCTTGGAAGGCCCTTTCGACCTTGTTTTTATTGATGCCGATAAAGAAAACTACCTCGAATATTTCAAATTGGTTTTTCCAAAAGTTGTCAGTGGAGGCTATATCCTGGCTGATAATACCCTTTGGTATGGCACCGTGTTAAAACCGAATGCAGAAAACGACCGCGAAACTGCTGGTATAGTGCGCTTTAATAATTTCGTACAACAGTTCGATGGAGTCGAAAATATACTTTTGCCCCTTCGTGATGGGATTACTATAGCGAGGAAAAAACCTGGCTTTGAAGGCTAATTATCCTTTAAATGGGATACAACCCAGAAATCATATTTACAAAAAAAGACCACAAAGGCTCAGTGAACAACAAAAAAGCAAGGAGGATAACCTCCCCGAAACTCTTTGTTCTCCGTGCCTCCGTGGAAAATTCTGAAATTTTTATGTTACAGTATATTCTGAAACTCAGGGATTAAACCTTATATTCAAACTTGACTTTTTGAAGATCCTCATTTGCTTGTATTATCTTCTTTTTTAAGTCCTCCTTAAAAGCAACGAGTCTGGTATAAAGTTCCTCATCGCCAAGTGAAAGCATTTGGGCAGCGAGGATACCCGCGTTTCTGGCACCGTTAACTGCCACAGTCGCAACTGGGATTCCGGGAGGCATCTGTACAATGGCAAGCAGCGAATCCATGCCATCAAATGACGATTTTACAGGAACACCAATAATAGGCAATGCTGTAAATGCGGCAATAACACCTGGTAAATGGGCAGCCATCCCGGCACCAGCTACGATAACTTTTATTCCCCTGCTGTGGGCATTTGATGCAAATTCCTCAACTTTTTCGGGAGTGCGGTGTGCCGATAACGCGTTCATTTCAAAAGGGATGCATAATTCGTTAAGCACTTTTGCTGCTTCTTCCATCACGGGCAAATCGCTCGTGCTTCCCATTATAATACTAACTAAAGGTGTCATAAGTATTGTTTTTAGCAAAAGTAATTAAAATTGAAATTGTTGGAATCACCCTTACCACCTTTTCTCAATATAAATCAAAATGTCGAGATTTATCATGTTTTCAAACTACTGATATACAATTAAGTAATAGCCAATATCCTGATTCTTCTCTCCTTGCTAAAAACGCGATACAACTCTTCAATTTTGAAACTTCTTATAGCCATAATTTTCAAATTACCACATTTTCACATTTTCAAATTAACTCATTTTCAAATTCCCATATTATCGCATTCCCACATTCCCACATTCCCACATTCCCACATTAACAAATTGTCGCATTAACAAATTATCGCATTAACTAATTTGTTTTATCAAGCTTAAACTGTAAATTTGTCGGTCATACAAAAACTAAACCTTTTACAATGGGCGATACATGGAAATTGAAAGATAAAAGTTTCGAGAAATATTTGCTTGAGGAGGATATACAGGCAAAGGTAAAAGAACTCGCTTCCCGCATAAACATTGATATGGCTGGCAAAAAACCTTTGTTTATTGTTGTGCTCAACGGGGCTTTTATTTTTGCCTCCGACCTGCTAAAGCTTGTAACTATCGATTGCGAAATTGCATTTGTAAAGCTTTCTTCATATCAAGGCACACACAGTTCTGGCGTAGTACAGCAAATAATTGGCCTCGATCTCGATATTAAAGGCCGCAGTATTGTTGTGGTTGAAGATATTGTTGATACAGGTCTAACGCTTGTACGTTTTCTGGAAACCTTGCGCGAAATGGAGCCTGCCGAAGTAAAAGTTGCAGCCTGTTTGCTGAAACCCGAAGCATTTGGGGGAAAGTTTCCGGTTGATTACTTATGCTTCAGTATCCCAAATAAATTTGTGGTCGGCTATGGCCTTGATTATGATGGGCTTGGTCGTAATTCAAGCGATATTTATCAAATAGTTTAAGGCGCGGCAAAGATTTCAATTTTAACAAATCGAAAATTAATACATAACCCTACAAGCTCCATTTTTACTTGGATTTGTAAAAACACAAATTGTTATGCTAAATATAGCACTCTTCGGACCTCCGGGAGCTGGAAAAGGCACCCAATCGCAAATGTTGATTGAAAAGTACAACCTGGCTTATATTTCAACCGGCGATTTGCTCCGGCAAGAAATAGCCGAAGGCACCGAACTTGGTTTAAAAGTTAAAGACTTGATTGGACTCGGAGGCTTGGTTTCTGATGAGATTATGGTCGAACTTATTGAAAAAAAGATAATTACAAGTTCGGAAAAAAAAGGGATTCTTTTTGATGGTTTCCCACGAACACTGGTTCAGGCTTATATCCTCGATGGGTTGCTGCTCAAGCTCAACACATCAATTTCTTGTATGTTGAGCCTAGAAGTCCCTGACGAGGAACTCACACGTAGGTTAATTGAACGTGGGAAAGTATCGGGCAGGGTTGACGATACCGAAGACATCATCAAGTTTAGGCTCACCGAATACAAAAATAAAACTTCGCCGGTAATAGGCTATTACGAAGAAAGAAACTTGTATGTTCCGATAAAAGGAGTTGGCCCAATCCCCGAAATCCTTGAAAAACTTTGCCATGCCATTGAACTGACTTTGCAAAAGGAATGGTTTAACCTAGTACTTTCGGGTCCTCCAGGCGCCGGTAAGGGAACACAAGGCAATATGTTGGCCAAAAAGTTGAACCTTTATTATATTTCAACGGGTTCGCTGCTGCGAAGGGAAATAAAGGCTGAAACAGAACTAGGCTTAAAAGTTAAAGAAACTTTGGATAGAGGAGATCTTGTTTCGGATGAAATTGTTATCAGGTTGATTGAACGGGAAATGAAAATCCATAGCCATGTCAACGGTTTTATTTTCAAAGGTTTTCCGCGTACTATCCTACAATCCTATATCCTCGATGGCTTGCTTCGCCGTATGGGAATGGGCGTTTCGTATGTGGTCGAACTCACAGCTCCAACCATTGAGCTTATCAAACGCCTCGACAGGCGCGGCCGTTCAGAAAAAGCCCGGACTTATGATGTTTCTACCGAATTGATTATACACCGCTTGGAGGAATACGAAACCAAAACTGCACCAGTTATGGAACTTTACAAAAAGCAGAACAAACATGTGGTTGTAAATGCAGTAGGTGCAAATGAGGAAATCTTCGCCAATCTTGCCGAAACCGTGCAGGCTGCAATGAAAAAATCAAGGTAGTTGGCCATTCCTAATAGCATAAATTGTCAATACATCCTTACCAGCATAAAGTTTTTGTATGATATGATGAACTTTATGCATTTTAGGCACTTTAAGTACTTTATGTACTCGCAACTTTAGGCATTTTAGGCACTCTAAGTACTTTAGGCACTTCAAGTACTTTATGCACTGTTAACCAAACCACTTTCCCCTTTAATCTTTTTCAATTAAAATAAAATAATGGCCAGTTCAAGTTTTGTTGATTACGTAAAAATTTATTTGCGCTCTGGCCAGGGAGGTGCAGGTTCACACCATTATTTGCGCACCAAGGGCAATCCTCGTGGTGGTCCTGATGGTGGTGATGGCGGCCGCGGTGGGCACATCATACTGAAAGGTAACCAGCAACTTTGGACAATGCTCCACCTTCGCTACACCAAACATATCATTGCCAGCGATGGCGAAAGTGGCTCAAAAGCTCTGTCAACCGGCGCAAATGGGGAAGACCGAATAATAGAAGTACCATTGGGAACCATAGTACGCGATCCCGAATCCGGTGAAGTGGAATTTGAGGTAACAGCGCATAACGAAACCCACATCATCGTGCCCGGTGGCCGTGGTGGGCTTGGAAACGATCATTTTAAAACATCAACAAATCAGGCTCCCAGGTTTGCACAACCGGGTGAACCTTTCACTGAATGTTGGAAGATATTTGAATTGAAGATACTTGCAGATGTTGGTTTGGTAGGGTTTCCTAACGCTGGCAAATCAACTTTGCTCTCAGTCCTTTCGGCAGCCAAACCCGAAATAGCAGATTATCCGTTCACTACACTGCGGCCAAATTTGGGGATTGTCCCATATTATGACGATAAATCGTTTGTAATGGCCGATATTCCTGGAATTATCGAAGGGGCACACGAAGGCAAAGGACTTGGGGTGCGCTTTTTACGGCATATCGAACGCAATTCAGTTTTGTTGTTTATGATTCCTGCCGATAGTAAGGATATTAAAAAGGAGTACAAAATACTGCTGAACGAGTTGAAACAATTTAATCCCGAATTGCTCAATAAAGGCCGCTTACTTGCCATCACCAAATGCGATATGCTCGATGATGAAATGATTAAGCTGATGAAAAAAGAGTTGCCTCGGGTACCTTCCGTATTTATATCTTCCCACAACCGAATTGGGTTAACAAAGCTAAAGGAAATGCTTTGGGATAAATTAAATACTTGATAAATAGTGAAATACGTTTTTTTTCTTTTCTAAAAATTGGTTTCAAATTCAAGAAATAGAGTAGAATGAATAAATTCGAAAACTTACAACCCGAATACAAAATTTGGTTTTCATCCTTGAACGGAGATGGGATTTTGGGTGATGGGAAATGGAAAATCCTAAAGCAAATTGATGAATGTGGTTCCCTGGTTGCAGCTTGCGAAAAAATGGGGATTACCTATCGCCGTACCTGGAACGATTTGCGCAAGATTGAAAAAATGTTGGGTTTTCATTTGCTCGAAACTGTTCGGGGCGGACAAGAAGGCGGGAGTACAAAACTTTCGCCCGAGGGCAAGCGTTTGGTAAAGACATTCGACACATTTCACCAACGCATGGATAAAATAATGCAAAAGGAATTTGTGAGGTTGCTTGATAACCTGAATTCTTAGTTCGGTTTTATTGTGGTTTAAATTGGAAAATGCTTGCAAGTTCCGACAAGTCCACAAGTAAATGTATGTAAATAAACCTATTATAAAAATTCAGCTTATTCTTTTTCAATCAGTTCAACATCTATGGTAACTAAAATATTGGTTCCGGTTGAGCCTAAACGTACAAGTACTTTTTTCTTTCCGCGATATTCAACCATTTCGCCAGGCATCCCAACCAAAGGTCCTTTCACAACTATTATTTTTTCCCCTGCTGCTATTCTATCGTTTGTAACTTCTAATTCGGCTCCTTCATTCAAAAGCATTTTTAATACATCAATCTGACGGTCTGGTATAGGTGCCGCTTTGCCTTCAAAAGTTACATAACAAACTAAACCTTGGGTATTAATGGCATTGTAATAGTCCTTTTCGTTAACACGGATAAAAATGTAGGATTTTATCAAAGGTTCTTCAACCCATTTTAGCCGGTCGCTCCACTGATGCCTTTTTCTACGGATTGGCAAATAAGCCTCGAAACCGGCAGCTAATAGCCTGGCAAGGATTTTTTTTTCGGTGCGTGATTTTGTATATGCCGCATACCAATGAGGCTCATTGGGATCAAGTAAAGCCATGTTTTTGAATAATTGTTGTTTAGCTTCTAAAGCGTAACTATTTCTTTATCAGTAAAAAAAAGGTTAATTGGTCTTGATGTACAAGTTAAGTACAGGTATAGTTTGAACTACTGGCAGTTCTATCCTAAATATCCTTCGAATACTTTTTTTACACCGTCAGCAAGTTCAATTTTGCTTTTCCAGCCTAATTGTTCAAGTTTTGAAATATCGAGCAGTTTGCGCATTGTACCATCGGGTTTTGATGAATCAAAATGGAGTTCACCAGAAAAACCTGTAACTTTTTTTACCAATTCAGCAAGTTGCCTGATAGTGAGTTCTTTGCCAGACCCAATATTAATATGAGTATTCCGGACTTCTGTAGAATTCCGAGGTTTTAAATCTTCGAAGTCCACATTCTCCATCACATATACACAAGCGTCGGCCATGTCGGTTACATGCAGGAACTCACGCATTGGCGTACCTGTGCCCCATAAAGTTAGGGTTACATGCCCTTCACTGCTTCTTTTTATTCCTTGTTCCAAAAGAAAATTCAGGATTGTTGCATCGGATGTTCCTGTCATAATTTCAGGTACTGGCAATTTTTGAAAATCCTGTCGGATAGCGGCCATATCGTTGTTTTCAAGGCATTTTGCCAAATACATTTTTCGCATCATTGCCGGCAGTACATGCGAATTTTTTAGATGGAAATTATCGTTTGGGCCGTATAAATTGGTTGGCATTACCGAAACAAAGTTGGTCCCGTATTGTAGGTTATAGCTTTCGCAAACTTTTATTCCTGCAATTTTTGCTATTGCGTAAGGTTCGTTGGTATATTCCAATTCCCCGGTCAATAAATGGTCTTCATGCATGGGTTGTGGCGCATTTTTCGGGTAAATACACGAACTGCCTAAAAAAAGCAGCTTTTTAGCCCCATGAACATAAGCATTATGAATGATATTGTTCTGGATTTGAAGGTTTTCGAATATAAATTGTCCACGGTAAATATTATTTGCCATAATTCCGCCAACTTTTGCGGCTGCAAGAAAAATATATTCAGGCTTTTCTGTAGCGAAAAAATTGCTTACCGCCTCCTGGTTTGTCAAATCCAACTCTTCTATTGTGCGGAACACAAAGTTGTTATACCCTTTTTGTTTAAGGTTATTCAATATTGCACTGCCTACAAGCCCTTTATGCCCGGCAATATAGATTTTCGAGTCCTTCTTCATTATTTTTTACCGATTATTATGTGTTTTAATTTGCAAAAGCACCTTTAAAAACATTTCAGCCAAAAACCTTTGCCATTTTTACAGTGGCAGGACTTTTGGATTATGCTTACCTAAGAAACCTATTTCAGAAAGGTTTTATTCAAAGTAATTCAAAACCCTGAACCCACCTTCTTTAAGGTATTTCTCCTTGCCTGCAAGTTTAAGATCATTTTCAATCATATCTTTCACCAAGGATTTCAAATCATGTTCAGGCTTCCATCCTAACTTTGTGTTAGCTTTTGCTGGGTCGCCAAGCAGTAAATCTACTTCAGTTGGCCTGAAATAAGCTGGATCCACCTCAACAACAACAGTCCCGGTCGCAATTTTATGTTCTGCATTTTTACACGAAACAACCATGCCTTTTTCTTCAAGCCCCTCACCTTTGAATTCTATTTCGATCCCGGCTTCTGCAAAAGCAAGCTGCACAAAATCCTTTACCATGGTAGTTACACCAGTTGCAATAACAAAATCTTCAGGTTTTTCCTGCTGGAGCATAAGGTACATTGCCCTTACATAATCTTTAGCATGGCCCCAGTCGCGTTTGGCAGTGAGGTTGCCCAAGAATAATTTTTGTTGCATACCAAGGGCAATTCTGGCAACTGCCATTGTTATTTTGCGGGTTACGAAAGTTTCGCCACGTATTGGCGATTCGTGATTGAACAAAATTCCGTTGCAGGCATACATGTTATAGGCTTCACGGTAGTTTACCGTAATCCAATAAGCATACAATTTGGCTACTGCGTAAGGGCTTCGTGGATAAAACGGTGTGCGTTCGCTTTGTGGCACTTCTTGTACCAAACCGTAAAGTTCGCTTGTTGATGCCTGATAAAACCGTGTTTTCTCGGTCAACTTTAAAAGCCTGATGGCTTCCAAAAGCCTCAGTGTGCCTATTCCATCTGCATTGGCTGTATATTCCGAAGTATCGAAACTTACTTTTACATGCGACATGGCAGCAAGGTTATAAACCTCGTCGGGTTGTATTTCCTGCACAATCCGTATCAGGTTCGAGGAGTCGGTCATGTCTCCATAATGAAGGAAAAAATTTCTATCGTCAGAATGGGGATCTTGGTATAAATGATCAATACGGTCGGTATTGAAAAGTGAGCTTCTGCGCTTGAGGCCATGTACCTGATATCCTTTTTTTAACAGGAATTCAGCCAGATATGCTCCGTCCTGTCCTGTAATACCAGTTATTAATGCTGATTTCATAATTGTTTCTTTATTGCGTTTATGCGAAAAGGTGAAAATTTATTGGGAACATTAAAATGTGAATCGCGTTTATGTTGGAAAGAGTATAAAATATTTCTTTCAGCGTCAAAAATACGAAGTTTTCAGGGATTATTTGATGGGATAGCGTATATAACCTGAATTTGCTTGGCAAAAAGATGTCCAAACCTTATACTAATCAATCTTGAGTCCACTCCGAAAAGTCTTTTGGCCACATAGGCACAAAGCCCCCAAGTTTCACTAAGTCAGTAACGAAGAATATCAATTCTTTGTGAACCTTTGTGTCATAGTGCCTTTGTGGCGGTTCTTAATTTTTAGGTTATCGGAGCGAACTCAATTTTATATTTTTCCACTGTCAATCCTTATTTTCTTAGTTGTGCTTTTCGGATTTGTATTGTATCCTATAAAACCTGTTTTCGTATATCTGAAACTATTTGGATACTTTTTCTGGCTTCTTCAATACCAAATCCTTTTCCTTCAAGTATGTTTTTGTAACTTAAAGTATGAAGGTCAGTAAAACCATCGCTAAATTCAACTTCTTCGCCATCAACAGTAATGGAACGGAATGTGCGGTATCCTTTTTCCTTTAACCCGTTAGGCAGATGTGCGGAGTTTATGCTTAAATTCCATTGCACATTTGCATTTTCAAGTTTTAATAATCCTGTAGCATGATCTGCTTCATGGATTTTGATTTTGTTTTCCAACACATCCCCAAAAATCCAGGTCAACATATCAAAGAAATGTATGCCAATGTTGGTTGCAATGCCGCCGGAGCGGGCAAGGTTGCCTTTCCATGAAATATGGTACCATTTACCCCTACTGGTAACATAGTTTAATCGAACGTTATAAATTTTCCCTTTTGCTCCGTTGGCAATTTTGTTTCGAAGGGCAATAATAGCAGGATGAAGCCTTAGTTGTAAAATTGTGAATACCTTTTTACCTGTTTCTTTTTCCAATATGGCGAGGGCATCCAGGTTCCAGGGGTTCAAAACCAAAGGCTTTTCGCAAATGGCGAATGCATCGTTACGTAACGCCAGCCTAATATGTGCATCGTGAAGGTAATTAGGGGAACAAATACTCACATAATCAATTTTATATCCTTTGCCCCGTCTTCGTTGTTTGTCAAGATGCCGGTCAAAACGTTCCGGTTCTGTAAAAAAATCCGCATCAGGAAAAAAATTATCCAACCCACCCACAACATCATTGAGATCCAATGCCGCAACAAGGGTGTTTCCAGTTTCCTTTATAGCTTTCAGGTGTCGGGGGGCAACATAACCACCTGCGCCAATAATACCAAAGTTTAAGGGGTGTTCTGTCATTCCGATAGTAAATATGAACTTTGAAAGTTCTTGGTTTTTAACAAAGGTACATCTTTTGCTTATTTTTATCCGCATTTTCACTAAACTGATTTTTGTGCGAACTAATTTTCTTTGATGGCTATTGGCAATGCTGGTTCCATTTATCTGCTTACTATTCATCTTTAACTTATTTTTGTAACCAAAAACCAACAAATGCCCGAACTTATAAATTCAACTTCCAATCCGCGGATACGTAATATTATTAAACTGGGGACAAATAGCCGTGAGAGGCGTGCCCAGAACACTTTTATTATTGAAGGGTTCAGGGAAATAAGCCGCGCCTTAATTTCAGGGATTGAAGTTAAGGAA
>CAJAXK010000431.1 GCA_903946925.1 uncultured Bacteroidales bacterium
CAACCTGAAACAAGTCCGGGAAATTGTTGACACTGTTGAAAAAGAAATTGGTAAAATTGATCGCCTTATTAATTGCGCAGCCATAATGCCCGGCGGCTTGTTGATGGATCTTGATGCGGAATCCGTGAATAAAGTCATGGCAATCAATTACGGAGGCATGATAAATGTTTGCCACACCGTTATACCAATTATGCTTAAAAGGAACAGTGGCGATGTGATTATTTATGGATCCACAGCAGGCATGGTTGCCATTAGCCGGTTTGGTGCTTATGGTGCAACCAAAGCAGCAACCAATTTGTATGCTAAGGTGCTAATAAGGGAAAACAAGAAATCATCCATCCGTTTTCAATTGGTTTGTCCTCCTGCGGTTGATACGCCCTTGATTAATCAAGCGAAAGAGGATGGCCCTAAATTCCTGAAAAATGCCCAAAAAACGCATAGGAATATTATTTCTCCTGATCAGGTAGTCCGTTCAGTTGAAAAATGCCTCGAAAAAGGGAAAAAGATCAATTATCCGGGTCAAGCCAAATGGATTAAATTGTTACAAGGAATAGTCCCTTCGCTGTTGGATAAAATGGCGCAGAGGAGATAGACATTATATGTTCAGAGTAAGCTTTGAATTTCGTAAGTAACGCAATGCGATGAACCATCTGGCAGAACCTCACCCAAAATTTTATACAAAATTCCTGTCAATATACTCCTGAAATTTCTCTTTATATTGCTCGCTGACAGGTATGTAGATATTTCCATCGAAAATAATCCTATTCCTTTCGATCACTGAAACCTTCGCAAGACTTACAATGAAGGATCTGTGTACCCGCATAAACCGGTCAGATGGCAGTTGTTCTTCAATGCTTTTGAGGCTTAATTGGGTGAGTACAGGGTTGCTGTTTACCAAATGGATTTTGATATACTCGTGCTGGCTTTCGATGTATTTTATATCGGCAAGCTCGATGCGGATTAGTTTATAATCGGATTTGACAAACAGGTGGTTTGCAGTTGTCTTGACGCTTTCCTTTGGATTGTTCGCGCTTAGATCCACAAGGTTTTTAACCTTATTGGCCGCTTTCAGGAAATTGCTGAACGTGATTGGCTTCAACAAATAATCCGTTGCTTCAACCTCAAAACCCTCCACGGCATATTCGCTGTAAGCTGTGGTGAACACAATATAAGGTTTGTTTGCCAGCGATTTCACAAATTCCATCCCGCTGATATCGGGCATATTTATATCAATAAACAGGAGTTGGATATCGTTTGAGTCCATGATACTCATTGCCTCAGCGGCACTCCTACATTCGGCCACCAATTCCAGGAAAGGGACTTTTTGGATATAACCGGCTATTTTTTTTACTGCCAGCGGTTCATCGTCAATGGCTATGCAACGTATCATTAAACTGGAATTGTTAGGTTAACTTCAAACTCATTTTCTTTGTCCGAAATATGCAGCTTGTATTCCTGTGCGTACAACAAATCCAGGCTTTTTTTAATGTTTTCAAGCCCAATGCCCGAATATTCGTCAAATTGATTAACAACGGCTTTGTGTTTGCTGTTTTTGATAATACAGCCCAGGGAGTTTTCATGAATCTGTATTTCAAAATAAATATAGGATTTATTCGGGTAGCTCACCCCATGCTTAAAGGCATTTTCGAGCAGCGAAATAAACAACATGGGCGGTATTTTGATGTCCGGAATCTGATTGGGAATCAAAACTGTAACTTCTACCTCGTCAGAATGCCTGAGCTGCATGAGCGAAATAAAACTGTGAATAAATTCAATTTCCTTTTTTAGTTCAATGGTATTTTGTGCCGAATCGTAAAGCAGGTAACGCATTAGTGTTGAAAGCCGTTCGACCGCATCCTGCGCTTTTTCCGTATCCATTTCAATAAGCGTGTGGATATTGTTTAATGTATTCATGAAAAAATGTGGGCTAACCTGGTGCTTCAAAAGGGCAAGGTTTGTTTTAAGATGTTCTTTTTCGGCATCTTTCCTCAGTTTCTCTTCGCTCAACCATTTTGTCATCAGTTTAATGGTTGTTCCTGCACCAACTAACAATATGCAGATAATAGGATTATCTGCAAAAGCCATAATGGGCGGTTTTTGCATGGGTGCATTCAAAGCGGTTGGCCTCAAATCACCGGGAGGGTTTTCTGTTATGGGATTGCGCTGGTGTGGAAAGCCTAATTCAGAAATCATGTTGACTGCTATCACCAATGCTATCAGGGTAGTTACTAAAACAAAGTAATTGCGATATCTCTTTTTTAAAAGTAATCGGGGCACCAATATATACACATTGACCAGGAAAATAACGAGAAACCCGAACACATGTGACCAGTTTTTTGCTACCTCGTTCCAGTTGATATGGCCTGAACTTCGCTCGCTGAAATAAGGCACCGAAAAAACAAACGCCCAAATGAGGAAGTACGACAAAAATTCGATTTTCCGGCTATTCAAAGCAATTCCTTTCATTTTACAAATGTAGGTAAATCGTTAAAACTGTATTTTATAAATAACATTTGGGAAAAACCCAAGCTGGTAGGTTGTGCTTATCGACTGGCTTTTTTCATCATAGCTTTGTGAAAAAACGTTTTGATTGTTTGTTATGTTTTGCAGGTCAATAGCAAACGACTGCGAGAGTTTTTTCGTCCGGCTGTTGAGCGTATAACCAAGCTTGAAATCCAAGCGGAAATAGTTGGGATAAAAATCCGAATATGCATCCGACGATAATTGTTCTTGGCCAGTTGCGTTGGAAGCTTCCAGATCAATAGGCGTATAAGCCCTTCCCCCTGCGTTGGTGCATTTAATATCGGCGGAGATTTTATTCCGTTTTTCGCTTCCCACGTTCCATTCTTTACCTCCCAGAATATTGAAAACGTATTTCCCGTTGAATGCGGTGTTCCTTTCCACGCCATCGCTTGCTAAGTATTTGGAACTGTAAATGGAGGAAGTAAACAATCCATAATAACCATGGCTGAAAAATTTCTCTATAGTCAACTCTATACCGTAATTTGTTCCTGTTCCGTTGTTTGCCAGGCTGTCTTCCAGATCGGTTTTAAAACCTGCACCGGTATTCAGCATGGAATAGCTGCTCGAAAAAGTATTTACCGGCACATCGAAGAGATACTGGTAATACGCTTCTGCTTTTAAGCGCCAGTCCTTGATGGGCTGCAAATCGTAGCCCAATACAAAATGATGGCTCTTGGTAAACCCAAGATTTTCGTTGTTGTAAACATAAGATCCATCAGCAATTTGGGTTTGTAAAAAGTAAACATTAATCGGTTGCATTTGCGAATGTAGCCCATAGCCCAACGTAAGGCTGCTTTTGCTGTTGACATCATATTTTAATCCCAAACGCGGCTCAACAGACAGCGAATTATTCAGGAAAAACAGTTGGGAATGTACACCTGCATTGAGGGTAAGTTTATCACTAAAGCTATATTTGGCATGAACGTAAGCCTGCGCCAGGTTGGTGTAACTGTCGTAATCCCATATCTGTTTCCAATTATCTGATATTCTTTCTTTTGTACGGTAATAAAGATACAACCCCATCAGTTCATCCTGAATACCCGCCTTTATAAACAGCTTTGAATTTACTTTTAAATTATAACTTGTGGCAAAATTATAGCCTGTTTTGGTGACCTTATTTTCTGATTTTGTGAATGTTGAATCGCTCATCCGGTCAACGTCATAATCCGTTTGCCCCGAATTTGAATAGTTTATGCCAATATTAGAGCTGAAGTAGGATTTGCTGTTAATCTGTTTGAAATGCTTTACCCCGACAATACCGATTTGACTGCTCAAATCGTGCCCTGCTCCATTTCCATATAAGGAACTTGAGTTTCCATCTTCGATATTGATGCTGCTTGTTGCCAAAATTCCAAACAAGGAAAACTTACCCAATTTACTGTTTCTACTGCTTACATTAAACGATAAATCCTGGTACGAAGGCAATGCCGTGGTGCCGATATCGATACCAACCGCCTGTGCAACACCAGCTAAAGCATAGCGGTAACCCACCAAATACGACGAGCCTTTTGACTTACTGATTGGTCCTTCGGTGGTAGCTTCAAGGCCGGTAATAAGCCCTGCCTGCAAGGTGGTTTCCCGTTTTTGCGTATTCCCATTCCTGAAACCCAGGTCGAAAACCCCTGCTGTTGCATTGCCATATTCGGCAGGGAAAGCCGAAGTGAGGAAATCGGAGCTTTTCAACAGGTTGGTATTTAGCGCGCTTACTGCCCCACCGGTAGTGCCGACTGTTGCAAAATGGTTTGGGTTGGTAACGTTCATCCCATCAATACGCCATAAAACGCCAACCGGAGAATTTCCACGGATTACAATATCGTTTCTGGAATCGTCGGGAGCGCTTACACCCGCAAAATTGGCTGCCAGTCGTGCCGGGTCACTTCGCCCGCCTGCATAGCGGTTCACTTCTTCGGTTGAGAATGTGCGGGCACTTACCGGAATTAAATTGTTTATAGTCCCGGCTTTTCGGTTAGCAGTTATTACCACTTCGTTCAGCAATTTTAAATTTTCTTCCATGGCAATATCCAGAACAACTTCTTTTCCGGAAGTTACCAATACATTGCTCGCAAACACATCTTTATACCCAATGTACGAAACCTTAATTTCGTAACGGTCGGGTGCCATATCGGGCAAAACGTAATTCCCGTTTGCATCGGTTACCGTTCCTTTATTTGCCTCCTTATTCATAATTTGAACCGTTGCGCCGGGAAGCGTTGTTTGCGTAAGTTTATCGGTTACCACGCCACGTATATTCTGCCTGTTGTTCTGGGCAATAGTGAGTTGGGCGATGAAAAGAAGTATAAACAAGATGGATTTATTCATATTTTGTCGAGTTAAGGGATTGGGGAATTGTAATTTTTATTTGCTTTCGCGAAGGGGATTGGAACTGTTTTTCCAACTACCAGTTTAGGGTTTTTGTTTTTCTAGCTTCAATTGGAAACGCTTTGCCATTTATTTTCACAAACACATCTAGCGAACTCAAATTGGTAACCATGCTTTTATCCACTGAGAATTTGAGGCTTTTATATGCATTGATATAATCTGTTAATCCTATTTGTGTTGTGTAGCATATATCCGGATTTTTGGAAACCATTTTGAAAAACTTCTCCACTTCTGCCCATTTGTTTCCGGGCCCTTCATATTCCCAACTGTGCCCCCAAACGTAAAACAGCGCCAATGAATTCGCTTTTAGAAAATCAGTGGTAAGCTGATAAAATTGAGCCAATTCCCTACTGTCGTTTGCCGTGTCGTTGGGTATGTAGTTTGTTTTCCCGAATAAGTGAATAGTGGGTTGCCATTTAAGCATATCAACAGGCATACTAAAATTGTATGTATCGCCCACAGTTCTTGCGTATTCGATACCTAAACCAGTAATTGCCTCGATTACAAAATCGTTGGTGTTTCCAAATGGATACGACATTCCACGAACGGGATAATCGGTGAGCCGTTCCAATTCTTTTCTGTCATCCAGCACTTCATAAATCACATCTACCTTCGACAAAGTATTCAGGCTTGGGTGATTAGCGGTGTGACCGGATACTTCGTGTCCCTTGTAAAGGCTTTTAATTTCCTCTTTGGTGAGATAATCTTTTGTACCGAGTTTATTGGAATTAAGATGAAAAGTCCCGACAAGACCATAATCATTCATCAATTTCACCAAATGTTTGTCGGCTATATTCCCATCATCAAAACTCAAAATCAATGCTTTGGATTTGCCTTGCGGGAAAAGCATTTCAATTGGAATATTGCTCTTTGCGGGAGCAGTATTGGTTTGAGAATTTACTGAATTGATAAGAGTAAACAATCCAAAAAGTGTAATCAGTATTTTCAATTTACTATTCATACCCTCATTTATTTTATTGTTCTTACCAATCGTACATAGTTTAGCACCCTTTCTTCTCCTTCGCCGGTTCCAATTATCTTCCTGTCGAAACGCACAGCACCGGCACCGTGAAGGTTTTCTCCGTTTCCATCTTCTGCCTGTCCAACAGCCACATACCATGCAGAAGGATAAGAGCCATTTGCCATTGACATTGC
>CAJAXK010000432.1 GCA_903946925.1 uncultured Bacteroidales bacterium
AGAAAATTTGCCGACCTCGTTGCCTACTTCCAAACCCTCGCCTCTCAGCACAAGCTTATAAAAAACTTTTACCGCTTTGAACTGGATGAAGTGCTTACGGATCTTCGCGACCTCGAAACGCCCTGCCTGATCATGGAAGGGTATAAATTCTCTTTTGTCGATAACAAAAGCGATAATATCCTGAAAAATAGGGGAGGGGCTTTCATCCTTCTGGATCATGTGAAGGATATCGGGGATTTTAACGCCATTCATTCAGCCTGGGATAACCTGGAAGAAATTGGGGATGATGTACTGGCAAGGAAACGGTCAGACAGGCACGACCTTTCCTCGCCGGTACAGAATTTCCCTATTGAAACCGTGGAAGCGCAGCTTATCAGTACCGACCTTGGAAATTTTTATGGCATCCGCTTCACCTTCGATATTGTTTGCAAATTCAATCCCGAAGTGAACCCTTTCAGGTGGAACTTTTAACCCCAATTCTTTCCATGGCAAACCTGAATACAAATTGGGTACAGGAACAAAATATAGCCCTAAAAGGATGGGCTAACCTGGTTACCAGCAAACTTAAAAATTCTGCAACCCGATTCAAAAAAGGCAAATCCGGGATGGTGCTCAGGGGTAAAGGCACAAAATATGAACGTGCTGAAGATAAACTGGTAAATTCCATTAGCCGAAAGATATACATGGCTTCTGGCCTTGCCGAAGGGGTAGGATTCAAAATTGAACGCCATGGGATTTTCGTTCATAAAGGCGTAGGGTATGGGTACATTATGCAAAATGGCATGGTTATCCGAGGCTCCCGAAACCCTAAATTAAAAGTCAAAATGTCCGGGCCTATCAACCGCAAACCTGTGAACTGGTTCAACCCCCAGATTAATACCTATATCCCCGACCTTGCCGATAAAATCGTTGCCATCAATGCGGATGCGGTTATCAATGAGTTGAATGTGAGGATAAAATAGGTGGCTATTTAACTTCCTATCTTCCTTGTCTCCAACGCTTTCAAAAACTTCAACAAATAGTCAAACTATAATCCTGATCCATATTCATAGTCCCTATGATTTTGCATTCATCAAAATATCTTATTTAAATAATCTTCAATCCTTTTTCTTTTCTAACTTTGGCTCGATTCAATAACTAAGATTATGGTATTACTTTTCGCATTAAAATTATCAGAATCTGCTCTAACCCTTTACTGCCTTTAAAATTCCTAATCTTTTCAATAGTAGCATGTCCGACGATCAAAAAAAACAACTCGAACAACAACTTTGGAACATTGCCAATACCCTTCGCGGGAAAATGGGTGCCGATGAGTTCCGCGATTATATCCTTGGTTTTATTTTTTATAAATACCTCTCCGAAAGGATGCACCTATACGCCAACGAGATACTGAAAGAGGATGGTATAAAATACGAAAACATCAACGAAAATACACCCGAAGGCATTGAGTACCTCGAAGCAATAAAGGATGAATCCCTTCTTAAATTGGGTTATTTCCTTAAACCCTCTGAGCTTTTCAGCGAAATTGCTAAAAAAGGCAATTCCAATGGCAAAGCTGAAAATGAAAGCACTTTCATCCTTCAGGATCTTACCCAAATCCTCAACCACATCGAGCAAAGCACAATGGGTACGGATAGCGAGGACGATTTCAATAAACTTTTCGAAGACCTCGATTTAACTTCTTCCAAACTTGGCAAAACCGAATCCGCTAAAAATGAATTAATTGCCAAAGTTTTAGGCCATCTTGATAAAATAGATTTTAAACTGGAAGATACCGATTCTGATGTGCTGGGTGATGCTTACGAGTACCTTATTGGCCAGTTTGCCAGTGGGGCCGGTAAAAAAGCCGGTGAGTTTTATACACCACAGCAAATTTCAACCGTCCTGGCCCGTATCGTAACCATGGGTAAGAAAAAACTGAAATCGGTTTACGATCCTACGCACGGTTCCGGGTCTCTGCTTTTGCGCATAAAAAAGGAAGTTGAAGAAGTTTCTAATTTTTACGGACAGGAGCTTAACCGTACTACCTATAACCTGGCCCGTATGAATATGATCCTTCATGGTGTACATTACCGCCAGTTCGATTTAAAGCAGGAAGATACCCTCGAACATCCGCAGCACTTGGGTATGCAGTTCGAAGCTGTGGTTGCAAATCCGCCCTTTTCTGCGCAATGGAGTGCAAGCTCCCTGCACATGAGCGACAACCGCTTTAGCCAGTATGGCAAACTCGCGCCTGCATCAAAAGCCGATTTTGCCTTTGTGCAGCACATGATTTATCATTTAGCTGATAACGGAACCATGGCAGTAGTGTTGCCGCATGGCGTTCTTTTCCGTGGGGCAGCCGAAGGCCATATCCGCAAATACCTTATTGAAGACCGCAACTACCTCGATGCCGTGATTGGGTTACCAGCCAATATTTTTTACGGCACATCAATTCCAACATGTATTCTCGTTTTCAAAAAATGCCGCGAAAATCCTGAAAACATAATGTTCATTGATGCAAGCCAGCATTTCGAGAAAGTTAAAAACCAGAACTTCCTCCGACCGCAGGATATTGATAAAATTGTATCAACGTACCGCGACCGACAAACGGAAGCCAAATACAGCTATGTTGCACCGCTATCCGAAGTAATTGAAAACGATTACAATCTTAATATCCCAAGGTATGTTGATAATTTTGAGAAAGAAACCGAAATTGATATTGACAAAGTAGCTGGCGAACTTGTTGAACTCGACAAACGGATGACCGAAACCGATAAAACAATTGCCGGTTTTTGTATGGAGTTAGGTATTAAAAACCCCTTTTAACCTCACAAAGCCTAAACAAAACCCTCGGCAAACAATTATAACCATGACTGGCTACATGTATATTTTGGAATGTTCAGATGGCAGCTACTATACTGGCAGTACAAACAATTTGGAGATTCGCTTGGATCAGCACCAGGCGGGTGAAGCTGCCAACCATACTAAAAAACGGCTTCCTGTGAAATTGGTTTATCATGAAGAATTTGATCGGATTGATGATGCCTTTTACCGCGAAAAACAAGTACAAGGATGGAGTAGGAAAAAGAAAGAAGCGTTGATAAATGGGCAGCACTACAAATTGCCCGAACTCTCGAAAAGCCATTCGCCCGTGGCTTCGACAGGCTCAGCCACCGAACAGGAATTTTTGCCAGTGGCTTCGACAAGCTCAGCCACCGAACAGAAATCTCCCTTCGGGAAGACCTTAGAAGCACAATCTTTCTCCGGTGGTTGAGCCTGTCGAAACCACCACCGCCCAAAGACACAATCTCCCCCGGTGGC
>CAJAXK010000433.1 GCA_903946925.1 uncultured Bacteroidales bacterium
GGCCACTACGGTGGATATAATTATCGCTATCGTCGGGCAGTTGGTAGTTTATAACGTGGGTAAGATCGCTAACATCAATTCCACGTGCAGCTACATCGGTGGCTACAAGCATGTTAAGATGTTTTTCGCGGAATTTTTTCATAACATGGTCGCGCTGCGATTGCGATAAATCGCCATGCAAAGCATCGGCACTATATCCATCACGGATAAGCGAATCGGAAATTTCCTGTGTTTCCTGGCGGGTACGGCAAAAAACAATCGCGTACATATCAGGGTGGAAATCGGCAACACGTTTCAGGACGGTGTAACGATCCCTGGCGTGGGTTAAGTAGTAAATGTGCTTTACGTTGGTTGCGCCAATGTTGCGCTGGCCCATGCTTAAAGTTTCGGGGTTTTTCATGTACCGCCGGGCAATTTTTTCAACATCCGTTGGCATGGTTGCCGAAAACAGGAATGTGTGGCGGTCCTTGGGAGTACTTTCAATAATGGATTGAACATCTTCCTCAAAACCCATATCCAGCATTTCGTCAGCTTCGTCAAGAACGAGGAAACGTACTTCCGACAGGTCAGCATATTTACGCATGATCATGTCGAGCATACGGCCTGGGGTAGCAGCAATAATTTGCGTACCGGCTTTAAGCTGTTTTGCTTGTGCCTCAATACTTGCACCACCGTAAACAGCGGTAACTTTAATATTAGGCATATATTTTGAGTAAGAATTCAGGTCGCTGGCAATCTGCATACACAGTTCGCGTGTAGGGCTAAGAATGAGTGCCTGGGTTTTTTTGTTGTCAGGATCAATAAGTTGCAGCAGTGGCAATCCAAAAGCGGCTGTTTTTCCTGTCCCTGTTTGAGCCAGGGCAACAATATCGGTGTTGTTTTCAATAATTCGCGGGATAACGGCCTCCTGCACTGGCATAGGGGTTTCGAACCCCAGTTCTTTAATGGCTTTCAGTATGTTGTCCTGAAGGCCCAATTGTTCAAATGTATTCATTAAAAAGTTTAAGATTAAGCCGGCAAAGGTACTTCTATTTACCTACCAAATTACATGAAGTGGTTAATAATGTGGGGTTTATTGATTTCATATACTTCATGTATCAATATCATACCCATATTTAGCTGTATATTTAACCTTAAAGAACGCTAATCGGATATTTCATAAAGTGGTTTATCACTAAACAGAGGATAAATCATAATACATTTAGAGTATAATCGGTAATTATTATAATAATATTGGATTATAGTCGTAATTTGTTATACTTTTGTAAAAAATATTAGCAATAATGATAAAAAGGGATCTGGAACAAACAATAAATGACAGGCTTTTTAAAAAGAAAGTGATTGTTGTGGTCGGGCCAAGGCAGGTAGGCAAAACCACATTGCTTCAACTTGTTTCAAATCCGAGCAATAAGCTCAAACTTTTTTTAAATTGCGACGAACCTGATATTAGGCGAAAGCTGGACTTGCCATCTTCAACACAATTAAAAGCATTGCTAGGAGATGCGGAATTGATTTTTATTGATGAAGCCCAGCGTGTTAAAGATATTGGCATCACATTAAAACTATTAGTGGATTCTTTTCCTGAAAAGCAATTGATTGTTACCGGTTCCTCGGCTTTGGAACTCTCAAATTCGATAAACGAGCCATTGACCGGTAGGAAATTTGAGTACAAATTGTTTCCTTTTTCCTTTGGCGAGTTATCAAATGCGAATGGTTTTCTTGAAGAAAACAGGCTTTTGGAGCATCGCATGGTTTATGGGATGTACCCTGATGTAGTCAACAATCAAGGAAATGAGCGCGAAATACTTAACAACATTGCTTCCAGCTATTTGTATAAGGATATTTTTGAGTTTCAGGACATACGTAAACCCGAAATTATCGAAAAACTGCTTCAGGCCTTAGCCTTGCAAATCGGAAGCGAAATATCGTTTCATGAGCTTTCGCAACTTGTTGGCGTTGATTCGGCAACCATACAGCGATATATTGACTTACTTGAAAAGTCTTTTATAATTTTCCATTTGAAGTCGTTCAGCCGAAATGTAAGGAATGAACTAAAAAAAAGCAGAAAAA
Source organism: uncultured Bacteroidales bacterium (assembly GCA_903946925.1). Lineage (GTDB taxonomy): Bacteria > Bacteroidota > Bacteroidia > Bacteroidales > UBA4417 > UBA4417. The sequence goes on from CAJAXK010000433.1 coordinate 2,071, forward strand.
TCTATTTCTTCGACAATGGGATACGCAATGCCCTGATTTCTAATTTCAACGCACTTTCTTTACGGAATGATGTTGGCGCATTGTGGGAAAATTTCCTGATAAGCGAACGGATGAAACACAACCAATATTTTCAAAACTATGCAAACTGCTATTTCTGGCGAACTACACAGCAGCAGGAAATTGATTATATAGAAGACAAAGATGGTATGTTAAATTGTTATGAGTTCAAATGGAACCCAAATAAAAAAGCCTATCTAACTACAACGTTTTCATCCAATTATCCAAATTCATCATTCAAACTGATCAACACGGAAAATTTCGGGGAGTTTGTTGGGGAAATGGAATAAATTGGACATTCTGCAAATGGGGACATTCGTTTGAATGATTAATATTCTCAAAACGAAGTAAATATATTTTTACCACGGAGGCATTGAGTTCAAGGAGGTACACGGAGTTTATTTTCAGTACTTTACTTAATTTTTCCAGTGTTTGAACGGCCATTTTCATTGAAAAACAAATAAGGCTTTTTATCCCATTTACAGTATAATTATCAAACCTTTTGACTATTAGCTCTACACCCAGTAATTCAATTCAGATACGATGGTTAATAATCTCTGAAAAGTTGATTATTTCAGTCTGTTTTGTAATTCCTATCTTTGCAGCAGAAAAACATCAGGCATGATCAACTTCTTCCGCAAAGATAAAACGGTGTATGCAGTACATCAACTCTCAGAAATAAACCAAAACGATATCCCAAAGCTGGAATGGCTTTTTGGTGAAGCTCGGCAAGTTAGCGCAAGCGAAATGGCCGGGTTTTTCGTTGGCCCACGCCGCGAAATGATTACGCCATGGAGTACAAATGCTGTCGAAATCACCCAAAACATGGGCATTGCAGGCATTGTCAGGATTGAGGAATTTTTGGAAGTTGCCGACGAGAATGCTTCATACGATCACATGCTTCAACGTTTGTATTCTGGCCTCGATCAGGATATGTTCACCATACATAAACTACCTGAACCTATTATAGAAATTATTGATATTGAAGCTTATAGCAAAAAAGAAGGATTAGCGCTCAGTAAGGAAGAAGTTGAATATCTGAACGAAGTAAGTTCAAAATTAGGTCGAAAATTGACCGATAGCGAAGTTTTTGGGTTTTCGCAGGTGAACTCTGAACATTGCAGGCACAAAATTTTCAATGGCACTTTTGTAATTGATGGAATTGAGAAAACGGAAAGCCTTTTTCAACTCATAAAAAAGACATCGAAATCACATCCGGGCAGGATTGTTTCTGCTTATACCGATAATGTTGCTTTCGTGGAAGGTCCTGTTGCAGAACAATTTGCACCTGCAACACAAGACAAACCAGATTTTTTTGAAACCCGGGAAATTGAGACCGTAATTTCGCTAAAAGCCGAAACACATAATTTCCCTACAACTGTTGAGCCTTTTAATGGCGCTGCAACCGGGTCGGGTGGCGAAATCCGCGACCGCATGGCAGGTGGAAAAGGTTCAATGCCTATTGCCGGAACAGCAGTTTATATGACATCGTACCCACGGACCGGTGAAGGTCGGGAATGGGAAAGCGAAAACAAACCTCGTCCATGGCTGTACCAAACACCGGAAGAAATACTTATAAAAGCATCGAATGGTGCAAGCGATTTCGGGAACAAGTTCGGACAGCCACTAATTTGCGGTTCGGTGCTGACTTTTGAACATTCCGAAAATGGCAAACAATACGGTTATGATAAAGTAATCATGCAAGCCGGCGGCATTGGCTATGGCCGAAAAATTGACAGTCTGAAAGGCCATCCGCAGCCCGGCGATAAGGTAATTGTAATGGGTGGCGATAATTACCGCATAGGAATGGGAGGAGGAGCCGTATCATCGGTTGCAACCGGTGAATTTCACAGTGGAATTGAATTAAATGCTATTCAACGTTCCAACCCCGAAATGCAGAAACGGGTTTACAATGCCATACGCGCCATGGCCGAAAGCTCCGAAAATCCGATTATTTCTGTCCACGATCATGGAGCTGGCGGCCATTTGAATTCACTTTCGGAACTTGTTGAAGAACAAGGGGGTACAATTGACTTGTCAAAGCTGCCAGTTGGTGACCCTACCCTTTCGTTTAAAGAAATTGTTGGCAACGAATCGCAGGAACGCATGGGTTTGGTGCTTCATGCATCCGATGTGGAAAAAATGCAAAAAGTGGCCGAACGCGAACGCGCCCCATTTTATGTTGCCGGTGAAATAACCGGAGATATGAAATTTTCCTTCGTTAATCCAGATACCGGCGAGAGTCCTATAAACCTACCGCTCGAAAACTTTTTCGGGAAACCCCCACGCACTTTTATGAGCGATAAAGAAGTAGTATCTGCTTTTAAACAAGCTGATTACGATACTTCAAATCTGACTAACTATATTGAACAGGTTTTGCAACTGGAAGCTGTTGCTTGCAAGGATTGGCTAACCAATAAGGTGGACCGTTCGGTTACCGGACGTATTGCGCATCAGCAAACTGCGGGGCCTTTGCAACTTCCGTTAAACAACCTTGGCGTTGTTGCACTTGATTATCAGGGCATTAAAGGTATTGCTACATCAATCGGACATTCACCAATAGCAGGTTTGATTGATCCAGAAACTGGTTCGGTACTTGCCATTGCCGAAGCACTTACAAATTTGGTTTGGGCACCTATCGAGCAAGGTTTGAGCGGCGTTTCGTTGAGTGCCAATTGGATGTGGCCTTGCCGTAACGAAGGCGAAGATGCACGATTATACAAAGCTGTAAAAGCTGTCAGCGATTTTGCTATTGAGCTGGGAATCAACATCCCAACCGGTAAGGATTCCCTTTCGATGACCCAAAAATATCCGAGTGGCGAAACTGTTTTGGCACCTGGTACCGTTATAATTTCAACGGTTGGGGAAGTTACTGACATCCGCAAGGTAATCAGTCCTGTTTTGAAAGAAAGTTTTACTTCATCACTGATTTATATTGATTTCTCGAAAAGTGCTTTTAATTTAGGTGGCAGTTCGTTTGCCCAGGCCTTGAATAAACTGGGTGGAGATACTCCCGAAATAAAGGATGCTGCATATTTTCGTTTGTGTTTCGAATCCGTTCAGGAACTTATACAGAAAGGTATAATTCTGGCCGGACATGATGTATCCGCCGGTGGATTAATAACCACACTGCTCGAAATGGTTTTCAGCCACAATACTATCGGGATGGACATAAATGCTGATGGATTGGGTGAATCGGATATTATCAGGTTGCTTTTCAGCGAAAAACCAGGTGTGGTTGTCCAGGTAAATGATTTGGATTATACCAGTATTTATCTACACGAAAAAGGGATTTCTTACAGCGTTCTTGGCAAAGCTGTTGCTGGAAAAACTGTAAAAGTATCGCACAATCAAGTAGAGTATTTATTTGACATTCATACACTTCGCGACAAATGGTTTACCACTTCCTATCTACTCGACCGCAAACAAAGTGGTGAACAAAAAGCTAAGGAGAGGTTTGAAAACTACACCCTTCAGGAACGGAAATTTATTTTCCCGGAATCGTTTACAGGCAAATTCAGCCAATTTGCAATTGACCCTAAGCGGAAAACAAGTTCCGGAATAAAAGCTGCTATTATTCGCGAGAAAGGAGTAAATGGTGATCGTGAAATGGCCTGGAGCATGCACCTTGCCGGTTTGGATGTGAAGGATGTTCACATTACCGACCTAATGAGCGGCCGCGAAACGCTGGAAGATATCCGGATGATTGTTTTTGTTGGCGGTTTCTCAAATTCCGATGTTCTCGGTTCGGCAAAAGGCTGGGCCGGCGCATTCAAATACAACGACAATGCCCGTATTGCACTTGAAAAATTCTATGCCCGCGAAGACACATTAAGCCTGGGTGTTTGTAACGGTTGTCAGGTAATGATTGAGCTGGGGCTTGTAAATCCCGGCCACGCCCAAAAAACAAAAATGCTTCATAATGCATCCGGCAAGTTTGAATCCAGTTTCTTAACTGTTGATATTCTGGAAAACAATTCGGTTATGCTCAAATCGCTTTCGGGCAGCAAATTAGGTATATGGGTAGCTCATGGAGAAGGGCTTTTCAGTTTTCCTTATGCAGAAGAAAAATATAATATTGCTGCAAAATATTCCTACAGTAATTATCCAGGAAACCCTAATGGCTCCATGTACGATGCAGCTTGTATTTTTAGCGATGATGGCCGCCACCTGGTAATGATGCCTCACCTCGAACGCTCGCTCTTGCCATGGCAATGGCCAATTTATCCCGAAGCCAGAAAAACCGACCAGGTTTCGCCTTGGATAGAAGCGTTTGTAAATGCAAAGGAATGGTTATCGAACAAATAGCAAATCAGCAAAGGATTTTTGGGGTTACCAAAAGCAGGATAATTTTTTGGAAATGATCCGAAAAACATAAATTGCAACTATTCAGTGGTTTACCTTTTAGGTGTTAGGATTTGGGGTTGGGCGTTAGGATTCATCATCTTATACGTTATTGTGGATTAAAATAAAGGTAACTAATCAGTTTCATTTATAATTGGCAATAGTGTTCAGAGCAAACAACACATTCTGTCCATTTTTAATGGCAGTATCAATAATGGATCTCAGTATGGCAAAATTTTCAGCAGCATATAATATTTTAAACTGTCCGGAA
>CAJAXK010000434.1 GCA_903946925.1 uncultured Bacteroidales bacterium
ATCGGACCCTCCGTAATATTTCCTCCATAAGGAATCACCAGTAAGGGAGGTTTTTATCAGAACAATATCAACATGAGTGCCCCTTTCTTGCATAGCAGTAATAAAATAACCATCATCTGCCCGGCACAAACTAGTTTGGGTTGTTTCCCATTTCCCCCCTTTAATGCAATTCTGCCAATCGAAAAGGATATGCTGTGTAAAGGCTGAGATTACAATCAAACAAAATGTTAGCGTTAATATAAATGATTTTATCATGGTAAATTGAATTAAAGGGATGCCCGAAACATAGTTCAGGCATCCCTTATTTAATATTTGTGTTTATTTGGTGATTAGTATTTTGCCATTTAAACTAAATGTACCTGATTTGAAGGTATAAATATAGGTTCCGGTTTTGTAAGGCCGTGTATCCCATATTTTTTGCCCTTGTCCATCAGTAACTGTAATGGTATATACATTCCTGCCTTGCATATCGGTAATTGCTATTTCGCCTGCCTTTTCGTTTACCGGCAGGGTATAGGCAAAAGCAGCCCATTCGCTTGCAGGGTTGGGGCTTACCTCCAAAGTCATACCATAAGCCATGGCAATTGCTTCGGGGGTAACAGGGTTATGTTTCAATGCCGATGGGTTGCCTATATCGAAGCAATGGTCGAAGCCCGTGTTATAATTATAGCCAAGTATGCCCTGAGCTATATCCGCAGCTTCCGTGTAATTGGAATTGACCACGCCTTGCAGGTAAGCATATTCAGTTTCGGTCATTTGCGACCAATCACGGTTGTTGTCGTAGAGCGATTTTTGCATTTCTATCAAATCGTACCATGCAGTAAAATTATCTAAGGCTTTGCCTTGCAATAAATACATTTCAGGCAAGGTTTCTGCCAACGCCAAAGCACCTGTATAATCATTATTGGCAATCATAAGCGCAACACGTTGTTTGTCGGCTTCGAGGCCGCCTTTTCTAATCAGCCAGTTGTTCAAACTTCCTGCATCCAACAGGGTGTCGTTCAGGTAACTCCTTATTATCTCGTTGGCTGCCATGGTGGCATCGTGTGCATATTGTGCCATTTCCATCTGCATGATGGTTTTACAGGTCGAACTTTGCCCGGCGGCCTGCTCCAACACATCTATCATAAATTCGGGCAGTGGATTCTCTTTTTCAGCCAAGTATATCAGCAGGCTTCTGTCCTGAAGTGCATTAGGGTTGGCCGCCAGTATTTCAAATATAATGGCATCGGGGAATATATCGGTCTGGCTGGCTACCTGTCGCAGCACGGTATCCGATAAATAAGGCGAATCCTCCAATAACTCCGCCCTTAATACCCACATTTCATCCAGGTTTGCCATCTGCAGTTCGCTTAGTTTTAGTTCGGTCGAACCCCCATCTACCAATTGCTTGTAGAGCAACTCTAATTCGTCAAGTTGCGCTTTTGCATTATCGTGCGTTGTGGCCAGCAAATCAATCTCTGCAGTAGTTAGAGGTTTGATATTTATGACATTGCCGTAATGATCGGGACATGTATTACAATAATCAATGCCATGAATGGTAACATAGTGTACCTTGCTGATAACAGGAACCTGCAAGGGTGCATTCAGGTTGAAATAATATCCTATTTCATGATTGCCAGGTGCAACGGTATTGTAGAAATGCCATTCTGCCGTTGGCGAAAATTCATTGCCTGCCGCGAATGTATAGGAACCTTGCTGGTCTTGGATGCCACTTTCACCGGAATACACATAAAAATCAGCCCAGTTGTTGGTATTTTTATTGCATAAATATTCTAACCCATAATATGGCTCATTATCTGTCCAATTATGTTTAGTGGCCAGGTTCCCAAAGCTCATACCGGTAAAGGTGTTCCGGTAAATATCGTCCATTGCATTGGTATTGGCGGTAAATATCCCGGTATAAACAGCTTGCGGGGCGCCTGTCATCTTTTCGAATATATTGTTTTCGATGTTGAAACCATTGCTGCTACTCATATAAACACCAAAATTGCAATCGGTTGCATACTGCCCGTTGTTGTTCCCTATTTTGAAATGGGAGTTGATGACTTGTTGGTATTTAACGTCAACATTTTGAATGCCATAAACATTGTTCTCAAAGAGAGTCCTGTTAACTGTGTAAGTGTATGCGTTTTCGGGATCTTTATTAGCATTGATACCCCATTTGAAGCCTTTAATAGTGCTATAATCGTAGGCCGTACAGTTTCCATTTGTACCCGCAGTACAAGGGCTGCTAACGCTAAACCCGGCTGAGTAGGAGGCAATAGCTTGGTTCCAGGTAGAAACATTGTTCACATTGGGTTCCAGTATAAAATCGCAGCCAACAAAATTAGGGCCTTTTACATGGTCAAGGTCAATGTGTTTGTAAAAGGTCTTATTGGCGACAAGGTAGTTGGCATCAATTTTAAAAACACAGTTGTTGAATTGGGCAATATAATTGGTTTCCATGCCGTTGCCCGGATGTATGTTTTTGTACCTCAGCGCATGTACAGCAGTTCCGTTATTGCTGAAATTGCTGTTGGTGGCTTTTATAATGCCTCCGGTCTTGCTGTAATCGTTAGGTTTCCATAAATCGGCTGCAATTTCGGCATTCGAAACCGTAGAGTTGTTCAGTTCGAGGTAACCTTGCTTGTAATTGCCATTTGCATCAGGATATTGGTTCATGGCTTTATTGCCCCATACCTGTATGCCTTTCCAAGGCTGGCCTGTGCAGGCATTGGTGATGGTGCTGTTGTTAACGATAAGTTTGCCGCCGGGTTCGATGATAATTTTAGCATCTGGCAACATTTTTAAAACTGTTCCCGGATTTAATGTTAATTTTCCACCTGCTTTAATACTGAAAGTACCTTTTGTTATATCACCGTTCCATGGAGGTACTATGGTGGTAATATCTTCGTACCCGGTATAATCTTTTGCCAGTTGGATTGCAGTGTAAGCATTCGGAAAACCATAGCCAACCCAATTGCTCCATCCATCTGTATTATAATCTGTATAATTATTTGTTTTATAGCAGCTTTGTCTCAGTATCTCGAAAACATCGTTCTGACGAAGATGGGGATTAACTGAATACATCAGGGCAACTACTCCTGCTAATTGGGCAGAAGAAGAACCAGTAGATCGTGTAAAGGAATATGGATCATAATTGCTATTTGAGCAAGGGTTTCCTGTGTTTACAGGACTGCTAAAGCCAGTAACAAAATCTAAGTGCGGTCCGTAACAACTATACCTAAGATAAGTATCTGGGATGACAAAATGGTTAAAATATACACCACCCACCGTAATAACCTGGTCACAAGTGCCAGGAAATCTCACTTGTTGGTCATATTGCTGGTTACTTGGATTATGGTCGCCCGCGGCAGCAATGAAGGTAACTTCATTACATGGATCAGCCAAGATACCTGTGATTTTGGCGTCAAATTCATTTTTTTGTTCAACAGACAAATTCATAAAATTGTGCGGTATAAGGATGACCTTTGCGCCAATACCCATCGCATAATCAATGCTTTGCATTAATTTGGGAAAAATCGTATTATTTTCATTTGTTGCCCATACATTTTCATCTGATGTATTCTGATTGGTTACTTTTAAAATAACAGGGGTAACACCGGGTATATTCATCCACCCACTCGCCACTCCAAAAATACCCAAAAGATTGTGTGTTTTTGAGAATATTACCGAACTCACTTCTGTACCATCGGTGTCTATAAAAGGTTGGCATGAAGCAGATGTATTGGAGTTATTGTCAACAAAATTTTTACCTAATTGATTATCACCGGGCATATCTGGTTGATTCCAATCTACACCGTTGCATATTACAGCTACTTTTACTGTAGGGTCGCCAGTGGTTATAGCCCAAGCTGATAATAAGTTTAGATACTGTTCTCCAAGTTCTCCTGTTGGATTGCCGACCCAAAAAGTCAAATTGCTAACTCCTCCAACTGTTATGCGAGGATCATTAGGAAAGGGTTTAGGATTTTGACCAAACATAGTGAGCGTAATCAACACAAAAAGGCTCAATAAAAATATTGACTTTATAAGAAGGGGAGCATTGTCATGATCCAATCTGTATCCGGTAATTGTAAGGTTTTTTTTCATAATAATTTAGTTTTTCGTTTATTAATGCTCAATTGTTATTGGGCATGTTATTTTAATTTTAAGTTTATCAACAAGTTGTAAAATAATACAATTGGTTTTATTTAGAAATGTGCTTTTGGGGAAATACTAACACTAAGGAGGGCGCAGTTTACACCAATAGTAACCCTCTTCATGCCAGGTGCCATATTTAAACAAGGATAAAGTAAAGGATCTGTTAAAATCACAGTAAAGGTATGGCTTTACATACTTCATATTCATTTTATCCACATAAACGGAGGTTACAGCAAGGGCTTGCTGTTTGGTATAAAGTATATAATCCGATAAAACCATCAAAAAAGCAATCAGTAAACAACAATCAATAAAACGCGGTAAAAGTAGGTGATAAAATGCAATTGGTTATAAATTTAAAAATAAGTTTTCGTTAAATAAAAGTCATAAAAATATCCAATTTATCCGTTCGGGCGCCTCTCCCCATTCAGACGCGTTCCGCTAAATCCCCCCTCTTAGCATTATTACCAACCCACCAAAAAAATCCAGGCCACACCGTAGCAGGGATTTTTTTTTGAGGGGTTATAAATTTCTATGAATGGGAATTTGGTTGAATACGTACTAAAAAAAATGAGCTTGAATCAGGTTATATTCTTGGGCACTAACTTTAAAAATGTCTTTTTATTTTGAGATATTTATTGTTTTATCCATTACCTTTACAGAGTTCAAATCACTTGTTGCTTCTCTTGTACTTGGCCAATTAATTTTTTTATGTTTTTCAAATTATCAAACCTATTCGCGTCATCAGGCAATAGTATTGCTGCAATAAATTATTTCAATATAGCAGAAAATAAAGAAAAACTTCCTAACCTAATTCATCACACTGATCTGTCAATTTTTATTTATACACCTTCTACCATTTCACAATTGGTAAGCAGCAAGCCGTTGGGTTTATTTCAAAATTATAGCTGTAATTCACAACCGCCATAGTTTTCTTGTTTTTTTATCCATACTTTTCATACTATAAAAACTAATTAACTACAAAAAAACAAAACAATGAAAAAGATTATAATCAAAACTATTTTAAGCATACTGACTTTCATTTTCTTAGGCCAGGTTACAGAAGCTCAAACAACTTACCAGGTGAACGGGCGAACACTATTATTACAGAATGGGGTTTATTCTGAAATTAGAGCTCACGATACTATTCTGATAGACAAGGATAATATAGTTGTTAAATTCTTACCTACACTGGAATCAGTTGGAATTGCAGAATTAGAAAATGTACATGGGTTATCCAAGAAGTATAAACTCTTAGATCAAGGATATCATTTTAAACTTCCGCCAAATGTTGATTTTATAATAGCTGTCAATTCTGTATTGAATACAACTGAAGTTGAAGCTGTTTACTTTGGCTATTTATTTAAAGGAAATACTGCAAATATCATAAGCCAAAACACCTACCGTAATGGAATAAATGATAGCATTAGCACTAAAGTAGGTACAGGAAGTGGAAGGTGGGAACCCAATGACAAACACAAGTTTGAAAGTTGGGAATTAAAAAAAACACGGGTTTTTTTTGATGGTTATAGCAACGAGGATGAATATGCTTGGAATTATTCGGTTGGTGCCCCCAACATTATTGTTGCTGTTATTGACAATGGGCTGGTATGGGATGATAATGATTTTACACCCGACAATAACCTTGGATATGATTATTTTGATGATGATCCAGATGTGTCTCCAATGATACCAGATGGGTTTGATATAGAGATGGGTACATCTAAAGCATCAATAATTGCTGGTCGTACAGCTAACGAACATGCGCTTTGTGGTATTGCAGGTGGTTTTTACACTGGTGAGTCATCGCCTCCTATTACATTGATGATACTGCGGGCAATGCAAAATAATGGCGAATATCAGTTATCAATGGCGATTTTTGAAAGCATTATACACGCAGCCGATGGAGGAGCCAGAATAATTAATCTTGGTTTTTCAATAGATGATGAAGATCCATTAATAGCATCGGCAATCAGCTATGCTAGTAATAAAGGTGTTGTGATATTTTCACCAACAGGCGATAAAGGAGAATCTAAAACTGAAATTAGTTGGCCAGCTAGACGAGATGATGTTATTGCTGTCGGGGGTACTAATTGGCAAGATTCCAAAGCTGATTGGTTTAGAGATCTAACCAGATATTCATCACAATGGGGTGAATTTACTGAGATTTCCTTACCAGCTGAGAATATAGAAGTTCTTGATATTTTTGGCCCTGACGGAATAACCGCAGGTAGTAGTCAAACAAGTACAACTGATATTGCCTGCGCCATGGCTTCAGGTATTGCGGCTTTAATGCTTTCAGTGAACCCTTGCCTCACACCTGACGAAATACGGGACTTGCTGATACAGAGCTGCGAAAAAGTTGGAGGGTATGATTATGATTGGAATCTGGCTAAACCAGGCCACTCAAAAGCATTGGGCTACGGTAGGGTGGATGCATATCAGGCTGTATTGGCTGCAATGAACTTGGTTGAACCAGGTATGGATATTACACAAAATACCACATGGGACAAACCCAAATATTTTAACAGCAATGTAGTCGTAAAAACCGGGGCCACCCTTACGGTGCAAAGCACGGTAAAATTCGATGAACAGGTTCGTTTAATTGTTGAAAAGGGAGGTACTCTTGTTGTGGATGGGGGCAAACTTACATCGCGTTGCAAAAAATGGGACGGTATAATAGTGGCTGGTGATGATTTGCTGCCCCAATCGCCCGAAACAAATCAAGGTAAAGTTGCTATAATCAACAATGGTACTATCGAAAACGCCATGTGCGGTGTACGCCTATGTATCCCCAATGATGGCAAATCAAGCTTTGACCTCTATGGAGGCGGTGGCATTCTTTGGGCAGAAGGTGCCTCCTTTCTAAATTGCAATACGGCAATAAGTTTTGCCCCATATCAATATGACAATTCAAGTAGGATAATCCTTTCATCGTTTAGTGTAGATGATAAATTGGCACCCGAAACGGGATTTGCCGGTTTTATCAAAATGAACAGCGTAAACGACATTGTAATCAAAGGATGTGCATTTGAGAACAATTGTGAAGTGATTAGGAATACTGGGATTGGAATTAATGCTTACAACAGCAATTTTACCGTTGATCAGATGTGCCGCGACAATGCTGATAATCCTTGCCCTCCGGAATTTCAGGTCAACAGCAAGTTTGCACTGCTCGATTATGGCATTTACGCCGAAAATATCGCGACCAGTAAATTGGTGAACGTATATCATTCAGATTTTAACGGCAATATACATAGCATTTATGGGAGTGCGCTTATACTCCCCGAATTCATCTGGAACAATTTCTTTGTTTGGGACAACCAACCTACCCCCGCTTATGGCCTTTACCTGAATAATTGCAACATGTACCATGTTGAGAAAAACAGTTTTTTGGGCAACGATGCCAAGCCTAATAATAACATTGGTGTTTATATACGCAACTCGGGCGGCGACGAGAACTACATTTATAACAACAGTTTCGAGAAGCTAAAATATGCATCAGTAGCCGATGGAATAAACCGAAGTAGCCTGGCGCAAACAGGTTTATGCTTTAAATGCAACGATTTTGTGAACTGTGTAAATGATATTATTGTACCATTGCCCGACCCCAATTATGTTAGCATCAACCATGGCATCAGATCCTATCAGGGAAAACCTGGCTCCTCAAGTACCGATGCTGCCGGGAATACGTTTTCGACAAACGGAACCTTGAATTTCGGCAATTACTTGAACCCGATTACTTATGTGGTCCATCAATATAAACTACCATCTGAAACAAAAATCATTCCCGATCCACGCACTACCAATACAGTTGGCCTCCAAGGTAATGCAAGCACTACTTATACTAAACAAGGAAGTTGCCCCCCATGGAATGCTGGTGATAGCCCTGAAAGCCTGAAAGAACAAATGGCTATAGCCACTACTGGCATGCAAGCCACCGAAATGCAATTGGCTGCGTTTACTGACGGGGGCGACACCGAAGCCCTTAACGATGTGGTGCAAACCGCTCAAACAGGCTCTTCCTTAACCTTATACGAAGACCTTTTGGCTACTTCGCCCTACCTAAGCGACACAGTTATGAAATCGGGCATTGGCCGCACCGATGTGTTGCCCGATGCCATGTTGCGCGATATCCTGGTGGCCAACCCCCAATCGGCCAAATCGGGCGATGTAATGCAGGCACTTGATGAACGTACTGTACCTCTGCCCGACGAAATGAAAGAAGAAGTGCTGGCTGGCATCGATATTTTTGCATCAAAGGACATGTTGAATGGGCAACTGGCCGCCTATAATGACCAATGGGGAAGAGCTTACTCTCATTTGGCAACTATTTATGCTGCCGATACTATATTAACCAGGGCCAATGACAGCCTCGCCCAACTATATAATACAACCGCCACCCCTGCGGCTAAGTATAGCTTAGCCCTGCTCGAAGCCGATAGGGGCAACACAGCGGCTGCTACACAGGCTGTGGCCGCTGCTGCAAACCAGTTTGCCCTCAGAGCAGAGGAATTAAACGTGAATGTGGCTTATGGACAATTGGTCGAACAGTTAATTGCTATGTATTCAGATTATGCTGACTATATTTCGGCTGATAGCTTATCACTGACAAACCTTGCATCTTTAGCTTTAAATGATGTTTATCTGCCAGGGGCGGTTGCCCGTAACATACTTCACGCAGCAGGGCTTCTGGACTATGCCGAGCCTATCAACCTGGGTATTTCAGCTAAATCACGCAAATATTCATCACAAAATACCGATAATCCCTTTGCAACAAAAGCTAATAAGTTGTTCGATCTGGTAATTAGCCCTAATCCAGCCAAAGATTATTGTATTGCATCGTACCTACTGCCTGCAGATTCAGAAAATGCTTCGATTATCATCACCACATTAACTGGTGTAAAATTATTTGAAGCAAAACTTAAAGATAAACGCAATTCAATAGTGATTCCGATGACTAACCTCCCACGTGGAATGGTAATAGTTCAACTGATGGAATCAGATCGGAGCGTCTCATCTTGTAATGTAATACTCAATTAGTATAATTTCCGGAGGGGGCACTTGTATAAAGTGCTCCCTTTTATTAATCTAAAAATATAATGAAAAATTTCCTCACAATCCTTGCTTTTTTACTACCTACACTTGCAACTGCCCAATGGCCAAAAACGTATGGGCATAGCTCTTACGATGCCATTGGTAGGGCAATACTTGTTACCCGTGATGGGGGTATTTTAATTGGTGGGGCAGAACGTCTTGCTGCAAATGGTGAATTACAAGGCTATTTAAGAAAAACCGATATTAATGGAAATGAGCTTTGGAAGAGATATTTTAAACAAATGAACAACATGGGAGTGATTGTACTTGGTCTATCTATAAATGAAAACGATGAAATATTAGTTAGTGGTTCAGCAAATGATCAGATGGATGGATTTGTTTTAAAGTTGAATTCCTGTGGCGAAAAACTCTGGTGTAAAATAATTGATATTCCAGGTCAAAACTTCTTTTATAATAATGTGCTGCTACCTGACAATGGGTATATTATACATGCGAACCATAATAAATTTAGTTTTGACCGCATCTGGCTTTACCGCCTCGATGCAGAAGGCAATCAATTGTGGCAAAAGTGCATGGATCCCGATACCAATTACTTCGACGAAACCGGGTACAACCTATTGCTTACCAACGATAGTTGCGTACTGGTAACGGGGTTTAACTTTTACATCCGCGAGCCAGGCTCGGGCCTGGGCTGGTATTCGCCCCTTTGGGTAAAATTCGACCTGGAAGGCAACCAGTTGTGGGACCTTACCTGGTATGGCGATGGGTTTGTTCATGGCGATTGTGGTCAAACCATACAGGATGCTAAAGGAAATTACTTTATGGCGGGTGCTGATGGGTTTCAGGAACCGGGCATGAAAGCGAGTTTTTATAAATTCACACCCGAAGGCATTCCTTTAAAATTAGTTAATGTGTATGAGCAAGGTACTGCCTCTAGTGCAAGTTCAATAACTTTTTATCAGGATTCCACACTTTTTATTGGTGGCCAATATACTATTGGAAATACTGGGTATTCCATGGTAATAAAATGCGATACAACCGGCAATGTAATCAAAACCAAAGATGTGCCTTTATATGGTTTCCCGGTAGCATATTCGGCTTTAACAACGGATAATAAGGTGGTTGCATTAGGCGAGCGTTACATTAACAGCAGCAGCCATTGGGAAACCTGCCTGTTTAAGTTTAACCAAAACTTAGATTACGACAGCACCTATACCGTGCCACGCACTTACGACAGCCTTTGCCCTTATGCGGTTACGCCCACGACCACCATAAACTTGGATTGCGTAACTGTAAATACCGAAGAACCCATAAAAAAACCAGAGGGCAGCAGGCTAAAGGTATATCCCTTGCCAGCCACCGATGCTGTTACCATTGCCCTGCCTGAGTATTATGTAATGGAAGAAAACAAGTTTCATATAAAAACCACAACAACCTATTTTCAGCTTAAAGGTGCTAAGAGCATAGAAATCGTTAACCTCCTCGGCCAGAAAACGGCCACCTTCAATTTAGCCGATGGCCAAACCAGTATTGATTTTGATGTAAGCAACTGGGCTCCGGGCATGTACCTTGCAAGGCTTATATGCAAAGGAAAAGTGTGGGCACAGGGAAATGTGATGGTGGTAAAGTAGGTGTTCAGAGATTTCGGATTGCCGGATGGGGATTGCGGATTGATAGCCATAGAATTAAAAATCCCTGCCCCGGTGTAGCGGGGATTTTTTAATTCCCATTATTCCCATATTCTCACTTCCCTTCATTCTGAAATTATCGCATTAATCATATACGGATACAGCTTTTTGTATGAAAACGACAGTTAATGAATGTTTTTTTGCCTTATACCCTTTTGTTCATTATTCATACGTTAATTTCAGGTTTTCTTGTGTTATTTATTTTTATGGGTCAGATGGAATACGCAAATATATCAATCTCGGTTGGTGATAAAGTTTTACTAAGGCTATTTCATGAGTTTTCGGGCTTTTAGACTCCATAATTCCGGCAAGTGGCTTAATGAGCAAAACTCGCCTCAACGGAGGCATCAGGGCAAGACAACCGGGGGATTATCTACCACAATAAAGGACCCGCGTGGTAGCGGGGGATCTCCACATAATGAAATATATTGAAGTAAAGGATAGCGGAAATATAGCGCACATTTTATAGAAGCGTGAGATCGAAGATTTCACAATTCTTTATCCACGGAATAAAGCTTGAAGGCTGTTTCGCAAGTGGCGGATGGTTTAAAAAAGTGGTCTTTTTTGTTGGCCAGCAAAGGGAACCAATATCCACTCAGGCGGTAATAACTTATTTTTTCGAGCAGAAAAAGTGCTTTGGGTTCATCGGCAACGCTGAGGCCACGATTTTTAAGAAGCAGCAAAAGAGCCTTGTATTTAAGGGCGGCTTTTGTAAAAGGGATTTTACACATAAGCTATAAAATGCAAAAAACTTACCCTGAATACGCTGTTAATACGGGAAGAGGGGTATGCATGTTGGTACAAATATGCTTTGCTTATCATGGCAGGCAAATTTATTTTTTTTCTGTTGTTCAACAGAACTCAAGAACTTGAAAATTATGCATTTTTCACCATCCTGATTTCTTCTTCCGTTAACCCAAACAACTAATACACAATGCGATCATTTTCCTTACCGGTTTTGGCGATTTCGAGGCAACCACTTCGAGGGTTGAAAAACCGCTCGAAGGGTTGGGCTTTAAGAAAGGATTATTAAAAAATGCTTTAACACGAATTTATTAGCTTAAAATTGTACTATAATTGATTCATGGGCGACCTAAATTACTGGCTCTATTGTTCAAATATCCAATAACTAGCATATTAGCACGCGAAAGAATATGCGGGGTTGCACGGATTTTGGATTTATTAGGGA
>CAJAXK010000435.1 GCA_903946925.1 uncultured Bacteroidales bacterium
CCTGTTCCGCTACCATCTGTCGTATGACTATTTGTTATTGACGGGTTAGCTGTAGTGCTCCAGCATACCCCACGAGCTGATACTGCTGTTCCACCATCGGAGGTAACATTTCCACCGCTACCGGCGGTATTTACAGTTATGTTATTAATATCAGCCGTTGTGAGGGATGGCACCATAACGACATTGGTGGAAAAAGACAAAGGATCGCCATAAGAAGTGCCAAGCGCATTGGTTGCATACGCACGGACATAGTAGGAAGTGTTTGGGGTTAGAGCTGTAAGGCTGCTGGTAAAAAGCCCGGTTTCGGTTCCATCTATGGTATGGCTGTTTAAGGTGGTTGGGTTTGGAAGTATGCTCCAGCAGATGCCACGGGCAGTAATAGGTGAACCTCCGTCGGCAGTAATGTTGCCTCCGCTTTCGGCAGTGGTTGTGGTAATATTGGTTATTGGGGTGGTTGTGAGGGTTGGAGGTGTTAGGGCAACGGTAATAAATGATTTCTGGATTCCGTAGGAAGTACCGGAATCGTTTACCGCAAATGCCCTGATGTAATAGGTTGAGGATGGGTTAAGGGCATCAATTTGAATGTCGTACACGCCCAGGCCTTTGCCCAAGGTGTCGAAGTTTGAGGTGAGTGTTGGGTTTGGGGTGAGGCTCCAGCAGATGCCCCTTTTTGTTACCATGAGGCCGCTGTCGGCCAAAACTATTCCTTTGCAAAGGGCAGTTGTGTAGGTAATATCTGTTATGGTATCGGTTACTGATACCGGGATTCCGGTTTTGAGTGTCGTAAATTCATTTTGTGCACCATAGACTGTGCCGGTTGGTATGGTAGCGAATGAGCGGATATAGTATTTTTTGCCAGGCAGCAAGTTTTTCAAGGATGCGGAAATGTCAATAGGTTGGGCTGTATATCCGTTGCTTATCTTGTTATCTGATATTTTTGGGTTGGGTTCAAGACCCCAGCACAGGCCATGGTCGCTGATGGTGTAGTTAGCCGTGTTGGCAAGCCTAGACTGTACTTTTACAGTGAAATAGGAAACAGAATCGGTGGTACTGGCATTAAGTACCACTTTGTTGTTGCCGGTGGGGAGGTCGTAATCTTTCTGGCAGGTAATGCTAATAATAACCAATGCACTAAAACCGAGAATTACAAGTGATTGCCGAATAATATGAGATTTGGTCTTCATAAAAGCCTAATTGTTTGGTGTTAAAAACTATATCCAATGCCAGCCTGAAAATCTGGTATGGCGAATCCAATAGATGATGCACCTCCGATGAGAGTAAGTTTGCCAATTTTATAGATCAGTCCAGCATCGAGGGCTACACCAACTATGCTTGTTTTTGAATCACGTCCGTAGTCGGTTCCAAGAGGGGTGTCGCCATCGTAGGAATACTCATTGATTTCGTAGAGGTTGTCCACTTTGCCATATCCGGCACCACCATAAATATATAGTTTACGGGCAAGCTGGTAAGTTAAACCAGCACAAGCCATATAGGCAGATACTTTGTGGTTTGAGGTAAATTCGTACCAGGCAAATTGGTTGTAGTCGGTTATTGTGCCATCAGTGTAGGTATAAGATCCGGTAAGGGTAGGATTGGTATTGGATTGTGCGGTTATATACCATCCCAAGCCTCCAAGCTGGCCAATCCTAAGCCCTATTGGGGTGGTTAAGTTTCCCGAATAAGCGACAAAAAAGTCTCTCTTTATTTTTTCGCTTACCACTTCCGCTCTAATATCGAATACGGTGTTTACGTCGGCGAAAGCCATTTCTTTCAAAGCTTCCCAAGTTATGGAGTGCTGGCCGTTGAAAATCTTTTCGCCAACGTCGCCTTTAACTTCCAGCATAGGTCCCTGATAGGTGCTTCCGCCATCGTTGCTTACGTACAAGCTTATTGTTAGGGTTTCATTTAGTTTCAGGCCGGACACTTTGTATTGGATATCAATGGTATTGCCAAAAACTATTGGTTTGATATTTTTGATAGTTTGAGCAAGACTTACAAATCCAAAGCTGATAAAAAAGGCAATCAGGAAAATTTTAGGGAATTGGTTCATGGGAAGTTGAATTAAAATGTGACCAATATTTTATCTTTATTTCCATTGAATTTTGGGGTTTGCAATCCCCTGATCTTGATGGAAGTTTCTTTCACGTTTGAAGAAATATAATCGAAAAGCTCCCCGGCAGTTATGGATTTGTTGCCATCGGCATCTGCCCTTCCCTGCAACCCGGCACATAAGTAGTATGTGAAGAGGCCTGTACCAGATGCATCGAACCCAAGGGAAGTTTCATCGAAATCGGAGGATGAGAATACCGTAAAATTGGGATTGGTTAGCCAGGGTTGTGAAATGTCCGGCTTTATGCGCGCACCTTTAGCGGCAATAAGGTTTCCCACTTTTTGAGTTTCCGTTGGGCGCGATTCCCCACTGAAACAAGCATCTATAAACACGGTTACACTTTTTGCCTGAAGGTTATTTAGGTTGTTATAAAATGTACTTAGTTCGTACCCTTGTTTTTCAATGGCTTCCAAGCGGCCATCAGTAGGAAGAAGATACACTTTGTCGCCAGATTTGGAGGGGATTCCATGCCCTGAGTAAAAAATATAGATGTCGGTTTGGCCTTTGTTTACTGCCTTTTGCAATTCGCCATAAGAAGGGTTGAATTTGTTGTCGAAGAAATTCCCGTTTACCTTTTCGTTGGTAAAGCTCCATATTTTTTCATTTTTTACCCCAAGGATATTTGAGAAATAGTCTTTGACCACGTAGGCATCATAGGCAGCATAAGGGGCTGGAACGAAATTTTCGTACGTTTCGATGCCTATGATAATGCCAACCGCATCGGGTAGTATAGTTTTAGACGGAGGCGCCTGGGTGATATCAATCACATTGGCAATGTTGGCCGAAATTTTATCGGAATTGTAAACGAATGTTGCAACCGGGGTTTGAAGACGAGCCGGATCGGCTTCAACTTTTAGAATAATTGGTGAAGAGGGTTTTTTATTAATGGCAAGTGGAAGTTGGAAGGAGCTTAATTCCCCACGCGAATCCGTGTTGGATAAACTTAGGGTTATGGGGAGATTTCCGGAATTAGAAACCCTTTTGTTTGGACTCATGGTAAACCAAATTTCTTTTACTTCCCCAACGGCTAAGTCGCCAACATTACCTGTGGTTGTTGGGATGTAAATATTGGCGTCGGTTGTCTTGATTGAATACGAAGTGTTTTTCGAAATGCCCTGACCAATATTCTGAACCATTAATTTCACTTTCACCTGCTCGCCAGGTTGAATCTGCCCATCTTCGTTCAGAGCAGTTGTGCCATCGCCTATATCAATAATATCGAGACCAGAAAAAGCCAATTTTGGTGATTGGAATTCATTCGTATTCATCATAAGGTACGCCGGATCCATATCGTAACCAAAATGTTCGGTTACATTGATTTCGAGTTTATGTTCGGCAGACTTGATAAACATGCCAGCCTGAAGATTAACAGATACGGTAACGGATTTCCCGGGATAGACAAAAGAGATTTGTTGCCCGTCGGAAATATTAAGTGCCCCATCATTGGTATTGTCTTTTACACTAATCTTTAATCCCTGGGCAGGGCCTTTGCCTTTGTTGGTGATTGTTAAAATAAGGCGTGCTGTTTCGTTCGCTTCGAGGATGCCGTTTTTGTTGTCGTCGTCGAAAGACAGTTTAGCAAACAGGTTTGGAGGATTTCCCCTTTCGAAGCTTGGTTGAATATTAATTCGGGTAGGCGCACTTTTGCCTGAGATAGTTTTCTGGGCCGACAATTGGCCGAGAAGAAAAAGGATAACAAAAAGAGTAGAGATGGTTTTCATTGGGTTTAGCTCAAAGTACACA
>CAJAXK010000436.1 GCA_903946925.1 uncultured Bacteroidales bacterium
ACCTTCGGATTAGAAACGCAAGTATTTTTATAAAGCCCTGATTTTTTGTTTACTTTTTGATCAAGCAAAAAGTAAAAAAGCTAAAAAAGTTTGACCAAAGTTTTGGATTTGATTACTGTCATAAAGCTCCTCAAAATAAGAATAAGCCCCAGTTTGGGCAATTACAAAACCCTACAGGAATGTTGGTTAAAGTTAAACACAATAAAAACAAGCCTTCTATTTCCCATATATCCCGAACCTTTTCAGTACCCTGAACAAATCATCCAACGCCAAAGGTTTGGTTATATACTCGTCGCAACCGGCATCCAGGCACTTTTTTCTGTCGCCAGCCAAAGCATACGAAGTAAATGCTATGATCGGCATGTCTTTCCTGAATTTCTTGATTTCCTGTGTAGCAGCCAGCCCATTCATTTTTGGCAACTTGATGTCCATCAATACTAATTTTATATCAGGGTTCGATTGGCAAAGCTCAACGGCTTGAAGTCCATTTTGGGCATGTATCACCTGTATTGTTGCGTTCAGTGCCAAATAAAGGAAATGAAAGCTGAATGTATCGTCCTCAACTATTAAGATTTTATCCTTATCCTTAGTTGGCTCTTTCCAAGTAGATTTTTCTCTGATTTCCTTGTGATCATTTTCCCAATAAGCTGGAATCGAAAAACAGAAAGTACTTCCTTCCCCCTTTTTTGACTCTACCTTTATGGATCCGCCAAGCAATTCCGTAATTCCTTTTGCAATTGCCAGGCCAAGCCCGCTGCCTTCAAATCTGCGCGTATTCGACTCATCTACCTGTGTGAAGCGTTCGAAAATAATCGGTATAAGTTCATTGCTGATGCCTATGCCGGTATCGGAAATTGCAAATTCGAGGATGTTGTTCTTTACTGCGATTCCGACTTTTATTTCACCTTGTAATGTGAATTTAATTGCGTTGTCGATCAAATAGCTTAATACTTTCTTTAACAAGAAGCGGTCGGAATTTATTTCGATAGTTTTGAAAATATCAGGATATGTTATTGATAATGAAATGTTTTTACTGATGCAATACGGCCTAAATTCCAATTCTATTTCATCCAATACTTCAGCAGGTTCAAACTTTTGGTTATTCATTTCCATGGTGCCCGATGCAATAAGCGAAATGTCCATATAATCGGAAACCGTTTTCATCAGGCGTTGGCCGCTAATTTGGAGGATTTCAAGAAACTCATGTTTTTCGGATACTGAGTAGGTAGGGTCCAATATCATTGGGGCAAAACCAAGGATTCCGTTCAAAGGGGTACGGATTTCGTGCGAGATATTGTTCATAAACGAAGTTTTCAACCTATCGCTGGCTTCGGCCTTATCCTTGGCCAAAACCAAACGGATATTTGTCTCATGCAGCTCCCTTGTCCGCTCTTTTACCTTTTCTTCCAGAATTTGATTTTGGTTTTCAGCTTGTTGCATCAGGTAACTTGTAAAAAGCAGGTTTTTTATCCGTAAACCAACCTCGACCAAATCGAAGGGTTTGGTCAAAAAATCAGTTGCCCCATTGGCCAAAGCGCGCTGTTTCGATTCAGTAGTAATATCGGCAGTGAGGACCAATATCGGTAAATAGGAACCTTTCTTAAGGGTTGAAGGCTTTAACTGCTCCATCACCTCGAAACCGCTTAAGTGCGGCATCATAAGGTCGAGCAATACCACATCGGGGGCAAAGTCCTTGTTCAGGGATTCCACAAGACGGGGATCGGTTGTGGATTTGATGTTGGTGTATCCCTGCATTTCAAGGAAACCTTCCAAAACCTCAACATTTGCTTCCTTATCGTCAACAATAAGGATTTTGGCGTTTTTTAATGTCGAATCAATCATTGTTTTAGCCTTTCTTTTAGTTTTTCGAGTTGTAAATCGGTTAATATATGCTGCATATATTAACTGTAAATATAGCTATGTTTTTATAACAAAGCGCCTTTCAGTTAAAATATTGTTTATAAATGCTTTATTGCCTATTCCTAGATTAAAAAATTATTCTTACAAAAAATCTGAACCATAATTGACACAATCCAGTTTTACTTCCAGTTTCCTATCCACGCGTCAACCACCTTCAAAAACGCCATGATATCAAGGGGTTTGGTTAAATACTCCCTGGCACCAGCTTGTATCAGTTTTTCAAATTGCTGTGTCATGGCATCGGCACTCACTACCACAACCGGAATGGCACCCAGGGTTACATCTGCTTTTATATTGGCCAGTACTTCGCTGCCGTGTATGTCGGGCAAATCGAGATCGAGCAAAATTAAATCCGGGTTGTATTGAGTAGCCATTTCGACAGCTTTCTTTCCATACTGGCAAATAATTATCCTCATGGCCGGGCGGTAGCTGTTAATGATTTCTTCGACCAATTGAGCATTCGGAATATTATCTTCGACGTACAAAATGGTTCCGGTTTTGTTGTTCACCCCACTTTCGATGGCAGATGTTTCTGTTGCAGACTTCTCGCCGGTTTGGGCAACCCTGGCTTGCGGCAGTTCGATCCAGAACGTGCTTCCTTGCCCGGGAATGGTATCTGCCCCAACTTCGCCACCCATAGCTGTCATCAGTTTTTTTACAACTGCAAGCCCAAGTCCTGTTCCTTCAATTTCTGACTTATTCGCTCCAAACCGCTCGAATGGCATAAAAAGCTTCTTAATATCTTCCGGGTTTATTCCTAAACCTGTGTCGCTGATTGATATCCTGATACATGGGCTTTCCTCGTTTCCGGATTTTCTCAATTCGTTTTTAACAATAATGGATCCACCTTCACGGTTGTACTTGACCGCATTGTTTATTAAATTTAGCAGGACCTGCCTTAAACGGCTCTTGTCGGCCAATACAAAAAGCTGATTGGCTGGGGAGTATTCCAGTTCGGTTTTCAGATGCCGCAATTCAGCTATTGGCTTCACAACATCTAGCATTTCAAGGATAAGGTTGTTGAGCTGCACACTTTCGGGAGTAATGATAATCCTTCCGGCTTCGATACGTGAAATATCGAGTACTTCGTTGATTAAATTAAGCAGGTGCATACCGCTGCCGAGAATAAAATTCACATTTTTCTTTTGTGCCGGACTTATTTCCCCCATATTCAGTAATTGAGCAAAGCCAAGGATCGAATTCATTGGGGTACGGAGTTCGTGGCTCATGCGCGCCAGGAATTCGCTCTTGGCAACATTTGCAGTATCGGCCAGTTTTTTTGCTTTATTAATTTCTTCTTCTGCCAGTATGCGTTCGCTTATATCATGAACAACAGTGAACCTGTAAGTTATATCCTGCAGATAGATATTTTCGGCCGATAGCAGTACATGTTTTATTTCGCCATTCTTTGTAAGTAATGAGGCTTCCGCATTGTAAATATTTCCATTGCTATCGGCTTTATTTGTAATGGACCTAATGGTATCTTCGCTCAAAATGCCCAATTCGGTTGGGGATTTCCCAATTACTTCATTTTTCCCGAATCCCAGCAAGGTATAAAACGCTTCATTCAATTCCACATATTTTCCGGTAGCCAAATCGCTTAATCCACAAGCCGAAGGGTTGAGATAGAAAACCTTTGAAAATTTTTCTTCCGATAATTTTATTTTCGTAACATCTTTGCTTACCCCGAAAATTGCCGCTTTGTTATCCCAAAATCCAAAAGTCACTTTTGTTTCGACAGGAATCTGATAGCCTGATTTTGTAACGAGCGGAACCGGACAAAACTCGGAAGTTCCGGCCAGCATTTCAGCAACAATACGTCCGGCTTCATCCCTGCGTTCAGCAGGATGAACCATAAGAACCGATTTCCCGAGCAAGTCGGCGGCGGTATATCCAAGTCTTTTTGTAACCGTAGTGTTGGTGTGGATGATGTTGCCCTGCTCGTCGAGCACAAAAAGGAAATCATCGATGGTATTAAAAAATATTTCGTAATTCTGACGGGTTTGCTCAAGCAATATTTCAGATCGCTGGTATTGTATAAGGCTTGCCAGCAAATTACCCCAAACTTTTAAAATCGTAATTTCGTCATTGCTGTATGTTCTGGTTTGTTTAACCGAATCCAATCCAAAAAAGCCAATCAAATGGTTTTCCAGAATCATTGGAACTACGATGAGTGATTTAATCTCCTGAGGTTCCAGGATTGCACGCTCGGCGCTCCAACTATCCGGTAAATCCTCAACTGAGGGGATAATTACACTTTCGTATTGTTTGAGTGTTTCCATCCACTTTGGTATGATTACCACAGGGACTTTTTGCAGATTTTCAATTTCGGGACAAGTTCCGCTATTGCACCATTCGTATGTATTGCTCATGGAGTCTTCCCCGGGTTCGAATTCAAAAATATAAGCGCGGTCGGCCGAAAGGAATTGCCCTATCCAGCTCAAAGCCCGGTTGACGGTGGCATCAAATTCTGCCAATGGAATTCCTGTCAATGCAGGTGTTAGTGCAAGCAGCTCTTTTTCAAATTCGCTGGCACGCTTTCTCTCCGAAATATCCTGATGTGTTCCCGACATCAGGAGCGGCTTGCCATCCTTGTCCCAGGAGTGGACTTTTCCACGATCCGAAACCCACACCCATTCGCCATTTTTGTGTTTCATCCTCGACTCGAATGAATAATAATCGAGCTCTCCTATAAAATGCTTTTCGAGCAATTCGCCCGATATTTTTAAATCGTCAGGATGGGCAAAATCCATCCAGGTCTGTATGCTAATCGGTGATATTTCAGCCAATGAGTAACCAAGAATTTCGGCCCAGCGTTCGTTGAAAACGGTTTCTCCTGTTTGTACATTCCATTCCCAGGTGCCTATATTGGTCCCTTTTATAATGTTGGCAAGGCGTTTTTTTTCGAGTTCAAGTTCTACCTCGACCAATCTACGGTTTTCAATTTCTTTCTCAAGATTTTTATTGGTTTCGGCTAACTGGGAAGTTCTTTCAATTATCTTTTTTTCAAGGTTTTCGTTGAGGTCGTGTATTTTCTGCTCTGCCAGCTTGCGCCCGGTAATATCTTCTTCGATAGCGAGAAAATGATTGATTTCGCCACCGGCATCAACCACAGGTGTTATGGAGGCTGCAACGTAGTAAAATTCGCCGTTTTTCTTTTTGTTATGGAACTCGCCTTTCCATTCCTTCCCTGCGCTTATGGTTTCCCACAACAGTTTGTATTCTTCTTTGGGTTTTTCGCCCGAACTAAAAATTCGCGGGTTTTTACCTATCAATTCTTCGCGTGAATATCCGGTTACGGCCAATACTTTAGGGTTTACATATTCGATGTTTCCGTCCAGGTTTGTTATGTAGGTCATAACCGGGCTTTGTTCAATGGCTTGCGAAAGTTTCTTTAAAACTGATTCGGCGGATTTTCGCTCGGTGATGTCGCGTTCCACATACAAAATGCTTAAAGGTTTGCCTTCACTATCGCGTAAAATGCTGGAGCTAATTTCGACCTGAAACCTGCTTTTATCCTTTTTTATGGCGAGGTATTCCCTTACGCTGTCAATATCTTCACCTGCGACTAATTTTTTAATATTGCCGACTAATAATTTATGATTGGAAGGATCAATAAAATCAAAGAATGAATTGCCAATATGGTCGTCTTTTTCCTGTATGGAATAGCCGTACATTTCAGCTAATTTGTCCGACATAAGTTGCAACTTCCCATCCAACGAAACTATCCCGATCCCATCAGGGGAAGCGGAGATCATTGCTTCAAGTTTTTTATTGCTTTCCATCAAGGCTTTCCCGGCCTTCATGCGTTGGGTAATATCCTGAATTGAAACATGGCGCGCCTTCCTGCCTTTGTGGTTTATCGAAAGCGATTTGATTTCCACAAATATTGTTTCTCCGTTTTTCAGTTTATTCCTCCATTGACCTGTAGGATTTTCGGTGCTTTTAAGCAGCTCTATATCTTTGAGCATGGCAGGGATATCCTCAACATGGTGCAAATCTTTGATGGTCATCTGCAAAAACTCCACCCTTGTGTAGCCATATAATTTTATAGCTGCTTCATTTACTTCAAGAAAGGCAAGCGTTTCGGGGTCGTAAATTATCGCTGGTTGCGGATTGCTTGCAAATATCTGGTGGTATTTATCTGCTTCTTCAAGTGCTGCTTCTGCCCTCGCATTGGCAGAAATTAACTCTTTGTTCTGCATTTCCAGTTCAATCTGATACACTTGCAACTCGTGGACGAGTTTGAGCGCATCGGCTTCCGAAAGTGGCAATACTGTTTCCGAAGACTTGTTTTTTAAAAGGTCTTCTGCTTTTTGGCGAAGTGTGCTCGCCGAGTTTTGTCGAGTCGTTGTAGTCGATTGATTTTTTTTGTTCATTTCTACCTCAATTTTCTGTCACATGAACTTATTAGCGTTGTTTTTCGGGGGCTTTACCCTCTGATTTTATATTGCGACACTTTGTAGTTGGTCCGCACTTATCGCTATCCACCCTTTCACTTATTTCAGCCACTTATCCACCACCTTCAGAAACGATTTGATATCCAGCGGTTTTGTGATATAATCTTTGACCCCAGCTAGCATCAGTTTCTCAATTTGCGGTGGCATGGCATCGGCACTGATGATAATAACAGGGATATTTTTCGTCATTTCGTCAGCTTTAAGCAGTTCGAAAACTTCGCTGCCATGCAAATCGGGCAAATCGAGATCGAGGAGTATTAAATCAACAGCATAATCCTTTGCCAAACCAACAGTTTCTTTTCCGGTCAGGTTGCTGATCAGTTGGATGTCTGGACGCTGATGATCAAGTGTTTGCTGTATCAGCTCAATATTCGATTCATTGTCCTCAATGTAAAGGATTGTGCCTTTCCTTTCGTCCAGCCCATTTCCAGTTTTCTTTGCTTTTGAGGTTTGCTGCGGGTTTTCTGTATGGTTGATGCTTTGACTTTGCTCAAACTCTATCCAGAAAGTTGAACCTACACCGGGAGTACTTTCGACCCCAATTTCCCCATGCATGGCATCCATAAGTTTTTTCACCACCGACAAGCCAAGCCCTGTGCCTTCGGTCCTGGTTTTTTCAGCACCAATCCGTTCGAATGGGGTAAAAATCTTCGAAATCCCTTCTTCCGAAATACCCAATCCTGTATCCGTTATCGAAATCCGGACACTATCTTTTCTTTTCCCATTTTGTGGGATAACCTTGATTGAGATCGTAATTTCCCCGTTATCCCTATTGTATTTCGCAGCATTGGTAAGCAAATTGAGCAATACCTGTTTAAGCCGTTGCCTGTCGGACTTTATGTAAAGCTTGTCGATTGCCGGGTTTATCAGTTCAATTTTTAATTGCCTCAATGCCAGGAGCGGTTGCAGGGAATCTATCATTTCCCCGACCAGGCCATCTATTTGTACCGGTTCTAGCGAAAGTGATAGTTTGCCTGCTTCGATGCGCGAAATATCCAGGACTTCGTCAATCAATTTGAGCAAATACCTTCCACTTGTTAAAATATGGTTTACACCTTTCATTTGTTTAGGGTTTAGCTCACCCATTTCCAATAATTGTGCAAAGCCCAAAATCGAATTCATTGGTGTGCGCAATTCGTGGCTCATGCGCGAAAGGAACTCGCTTTTTGCATGGTTAGCTTTTTCTGCTTCGTTTTTAGCCTTTAAAATTTCTGCTTCCCCTTTCTTCCGCTCTGTTATATCGTGATAATTTAGTAAAACCCCTTCTATTGTTTTATTGTTTAGCAAATTGGTTGCAGTTAGTTCTATTGGTTTGTAACTGCCATCTTTACACAAGTATCTGTATTCAACGGTTTTAAAAGAGTTATCCTTTTGCAGCAGTTGGTAAAACTCAATTTGTATTCGTTCAACATCGTCAGGATGAACGGTAAGCCATCCATCAGTCCCTATCAAATCTTCCGGTTTCCAGCCAAAATTTCGTTCAATGTTCGGGCTTTTATATTTCATCCTGCCATCAGCACCCATAATCCCAATTACATCCGATATATTGGAAATCATCGAACTATGCTTCTCTTCGCTTTCGCGAAGTTTGGCATCTGCCAGCTTCCGTTCGGTAATATCAAGCGAAATGCCTCCCAGCCAGGGTTCTAATCCCAACCTATCTATCGTAAACTTTTGTGTTTCGTAATGATGCAATTTCCCATCAAGCTGGTACAAGCTTTCCTCAATTTTTTGAAATCCCAATTCCATAGAATTTATATCGTCGGCTGTAAGTTTTTCGCCCATTTCGTTCGGGAATACTTCCATCATGGTTTTGCCTAACCAATTGTTTGCGCCAAAAGCTTCCTGGGTATATTTGTTCACAAAAAGGGTTCGGCCATCCTGATCCTTTAAAAACACCACTGCCGGCAAATAATCCATAAACAGTGAGAAACGGGATTCGCTTTCCAGTAAAGCCTTTTCGGCATTTTTGCGATCGGTAATATCAACCATCATGGTCAACATGCAAGTTTCGCTGCCTATGGTGATAATGTCGGCAGAAAACAAGCCGGAACGTATTGTGCCTGTTTTAGTAATAACCTCCATTTCCAAATCGCGGACAGGGATTTTTTGTTTAAGTTTTTGCTCTATTTCGTTTGGGAGGTTATCATCATTAAAAATTTTGTGTTCGGTAGCAAATTCCCCAATCAACTCCCTGCGCGAGTAACCAAGTGTGTTTACAAAAGCATCATTAACTTCAATAAATTTGCCATCTGTTGATGCAATTGCCATTAAGGCCGAATTGGATTGGAAGGCTTTTGAGAACTTTTCTTCCGACAATTTAATTTTCGAAACGTCCTTGGTAACCCCGAAAATAACCGGTTTACCATCCCAAAAACCTGGCACTACCCTTGTTTCCACAGCAAGATGATTGCCCGCTTTTGTTACAAGCGGCACCGGACAAAAATCGGCAGTGCCGGCAAGCATTTCGCCCACAATTCGCCCGGCTTCTGCCCTTCGTTCTTCAGGATGCACCAACAATACCGACTTACCCAATAATTCTTCAATTGTGAATCCCAACCTGTTGGTAACCGTGTTATTGGTATGGATAATATTTCCTTGTTCGTTGAGCACAAAAAGGAAATCATCAATGGTGTTGAAAAAGGTTTGGTAATTTTTGCGGGTTAGTTCTATAATTTCTTCTTGCCGCTGGTGGTTCAATAAACTGGCAAGCATATTGCCCCAAACCTTTAGCATATTCATTTCCGAAACAGTGTATTCGCGTTTGTTGGTAACCGAATCCAATCCTACAAAACCAATCAGGGTGTTTTCGTTTAAAATTGGGATTGCAATCAGCGATTGTATCCCTTGCTGCACCAAGTGCTCGCGTTCAGTTTGCCAGGCATCGGGTAAATCCTGGATGGAAGGAATTACTATGTTTTCGTTCCTCAGCATTTTTTCCCACCAATTGGGCAAATGGTCGCAAGCCAGGTTTTGAAGGTGTTCAATGTGTGGGCTTATTCCTTGGTTGCACCATTCGTAAGTATTGCTCATGGTATTTTCGGGCAGGTTTATTTCGAAGATATACGACCTGTCGGCACCAAGGAAACCAGCAATTTTGTTAAGTGCCAAATTAAGCGCATCGGGTATTTCGCTATTGGGGATGCCTGTTAATTGTAGCGATAATTGCAAAAGTTGGGTTTCAAATTCGGATGCGCGTTTACGCTCGGTAATATCTTCAAAAATATAGAATCTGCCAAAATACTCGTCGTTTATGCCTCTTATTTGGGTGGTGAAACGATGTACCGTGCGGTTTTCGGTAAAGGCTATTTCGTCTTCAACAACAATGCGGTTCAATTCGTCCTGCAAGGGCTTGCACGATTCGGCAAAAGCCGGTATATCGGCAAGCACTGGCAAGCAATAAGGTATTATGTCGTTGTTTTTCAACTCGCCAAGGTGCATCTGCTCAGCTATATGCTCAATTTCCCATATCTGGCAAAACCGCTGATTAAAATACAAAATGTTGTCGGTACGGTTGTCAACCACCAGGAATCCTAATGGCGATGAATTGGACATCAGTTCGAGCAGGGTTTTGTTCCACTCCAATTCATCTTCAGCTTTTTTCCGCTCGGTTATGTCCTGGTGGGTTCCCGACATAAGAAGTGGTTTACCTTCATCATCCCAGGCATGAACTTTGCCCCTGTCTAAAACCCAGACCCAACTACCATCCTTGTGTTTCATCCTCGATTCGAATGAATAGTAGTCCGTCTCTCCTTTGAAATGCTTTTCCAACAAATGCCCTGATGCCTTTAAATCAACAGGATGGGCAAACCTGGCCCAGGTATCAAGGCTTATTGGAGATATTTCCTCTATTGTGTAACCTATTATTTCGGCCCAGCGTTCGTTGAAAACAGTATCGCCGCTTTGGATGTTCCACTCCCAGGTGCCAACATTAGTGCCTTCAATAATATCAGCGAGCCGCTGTTTTTCGAGTGCAAGTTCAGCTTCGGCAACTACGCGCCTTTGGTTTTCACTTTCCAGGGTTTCGTTGGCGTCCTTTAGTTGTTTTGTCCTGTCAATAATCCTTGTTTCGAGGGTTTCGTTGAGGATGCGTATTTCGTCATCGGCTTGTTTTCGTTTAGTGATATCCCGTATCAGTGCTAAAACTTTATCGTTGCCAAAAGGAGCCAGCCGCGCTTCGAAATACTCTTGATTTCCATTTACAATAATCGAATATTCATAAGATATGAGCTTTTTCGATTGAATGCATTCACCAAACTTTTCAAGGTGAACCCTTGCATTTTCCTCATCAAACACATTGCTGATATTGGTTCCGATTATTTTTTCGGGAGGAACTATCAACTGCTCCGGCCTGGGACAATAAAACTCGTGATAGATGCCATCCAAACCGATTACAAAAATTATATCGGGCAAGGTGCTGATAATGGCTTGCAAACGCTGGTTTTGCTGTTTAATGTTTTCTTCGGCCAGTTTTTGCTCGGTAATATCAACATTCACTCCTTTTAGGGCAATTAAAGTATCGCCATCAAAAACAGGGACAATATTGTTTTGCACCCATTTAACTTGGCCATTTGGCAAAATAAAACGCAAATCAATACTTGCCGGTTTCCGCTCTCGTTTTATTTCCGCTAATTTTTCATCGAGCAGGTATTTGTCGTCGGGATGCACCATTTTATTAAACGCCTCGTTTAATCCTTCAATGTTATCGGGCTGCATTCCTACAAGGAGGTAATAACCCTTCGACCAGGAAACTTTGCCTGTTACAACACTGAGTTCCCAGCTTCCCATTTTGGCTATTTCCTGCGAATAATTGAGCGATGCTTCACTTTGCTTGAGGATTTCCTCAGCCATTTTGCGTTCGGTAATATCGCGAAGAATTCCGGTTATCTTTTCAGGTTTGCCGTTGGCATCAAGCGAAAGCATGGCCGAAACCGCCACTGGGATTAATGACCCATCTTTGTTGCGCACCGACAATTCGTAATCGGTTACCCGTCCCTTTTCAAATAATTTTGAAAAGTAAATATTCCGGTCTTCGGCATTTGCATAAACCCCTGCAAAAGGGCGTCCTATCATCTCGTCGCGGCAGTATTGGCCTTTGGTAATAATTTCGATGGAAGGGCTGATTTCGAGTAGTATTCCGTTAATAGAGGCTTCGAAGTAAGCGTCCTGCACACTTTCGAATATGCGCCGGTATTTTTCTTCACTGCTTCTAAGTTGGTATTCAGCTATTTTGCGCTGGGTAATGTCTTCCTGAATGGCAAGAAAATGTGCTATGTTTCTATCGGTATCAAATATTGGGGAGAGGGATGCTGACGACCAGTAAAGCTCGCCATTTTTCTTTTTGTTATGGAACTCCCCGCGCCATTCATTGCCTGATTTTATGGTTTCCCATAGGTTTCTGTATTCATCTTGAAGTTTTTCGCCCGAGCTGAAAATACGTGGGGTTTGCCCAATCAGTTCCGTTTTTGAATAGCCTGTTAATTCAAGGAGTTTAGGGTTTACGTACTCAATATTGCCATTTATATCGGTAATGTAGGTCATTACCGGGCTTTGTTCAACCGCCTGCGAAAGCTTTTTTAATTCTTTTTCGGCCTGCTTTTTTTCTGTGATGTCGATATTTACCCCTTTCAACCCGACCAAAAGCCCATCGTTATAAACGGCTACCACATTGTTTTGCAGCCATTTAATTGTTCCGTTTGGCATTATGAGTCGGATGTCAAAAATTTTGGTTTCATCCTTGGCAAAGGGACAATTATTTAAGTAATCGACGATTTTCAAATCTTCAGGATGGACTAAACTTAAAAAGTACTCAAAAAGCATATCTTCCTTTTCATAATGCTCCAATCCCAATAAACTATAATACTGCTTTGATCCTGTAAGTTGTTTGTCCTTAAAAGTATGTTCCCAGCTACCCATTTTGGCAATTTCCTGGGCGAAATTCAATTCGGCCTCGCTTTGTTTAAGTATCTCCTCCGCTTTTTTGCGCTCGGTTATGTCCCTAAAAACGCCAAAAGCACCCACATACTTGCCGTTTTCATCAAATTTTGGCGAAGAACTCACCAGTATATGCCTGGCATTTCCTTTTTTTGTAATGATTTGTATTTCGTATGAGCCGTCTGCCCCTTTTTGCCTGTTTGTGGTCTGCTGGTTTATTTTTACTATTTCGTCGGGCGGCAAAAAATCGAACAAAGAAGTGCCGATCAAACTGTCGGTTTCAAATATATTTAGAGCAGCAAGGTTAGTAAACTCAAAAACCTCATTTATATCCACTATGCCAATGCCTTCGGATTGGGATTGTATGATTGCATGGAACTTTTTCTCGCTTTCGCGCAGGGCTTCCTCCGACTGATGGCGCTGGGTGATATCCGTTGCCCTTCCCTGCATACCGGTCAATTCACCGTTTTCGTCGTAAATTGGTATGTTTTGCGACTCTGTCCAAATAATGCTGCCGTCTTTCTTAATCCAGCGCAATTTTGTTACACTTGTTTCTATGATTCCTTGCTGCAAACTCTGCAACAGATGCAGATCATCGGGGTGTATCAGTTTCATCCCCAACATAGGGTCGTTGTAATGGTCTTCGGGTGTGTAGCCGGTAATCCTTTCGGCTGACGGGCTTACATATTCAAATCCCATTTCGGGCTTTAGGCGGAAAACAAAAATCAGGTCGTTGGATCGTTCTGTGATAAACCGATAAACTTCCTCACTTTTTTTAAGTGCATTTTCGGCTTTTTTGCGTTCCGAAATATCGCGTATGGTTACCAAGGTTCCATCCGTTGTTCCTGTTTTGAATTTTGTTCCACTAAGTTCACCGATGAATGTAGTGCCGTCAGTACGTTTCATCTGAAATTCGACGTCTTTTATGCTACATTCATTTTTTATACAATCATCAAATGCCTGAACAGCAGTATGTATATCGGTCTCTGCAACAAATCCAATAAAATTACGGCCTAACATATCGTTGGGCGAGATGCGAAAAACGGATGCTGACGCAGAAGATGCGTATGTGATCAATCCGTTGGTGTCGGTAATAGCTATGAGGTCGGCAGTTTGTTCAGCTATGGTACGGAACTTCTCCTCACTTTCTTTCAGGTCCTGTTCGGCTTTTAAACGTTCGGTAACATCGCGCACGACAAAAACCATTTTTGTTGGCGTACCGTCAATATCCCTCATCATTTCACCATTTACCTCAATATCGAACTGGGTTTTATCGGCATGTACTGCTTTGTAGATGGCAGGGCCTGTTAAAATGCCCTGATGCATCTTAGTTATTTCGCTTGTGGCGCGCTCCCGGTCCTCAACGGCAATAAATTCATTCAGGTTTTGGCCTACCAGTTCATCCATGCTCTCATAGCCAAACATTTCGAGCGCTTTGCTCGAAGAGAAAATGATATTGCCGCCTAAATCGGTAATTGTGATATTATCAGGCGAAGTGTTCAGTATAGCTTTGTACAACGACTCGCTCTCGCGCAAGGCTACTTCTGCCTGTTTGCGTTCGGTAATATCGCGCATGCTTCCGGTAATTTTTACCGGCTTGCCCCCGGCATCAAAACTAAGGCTTGATGAGATGGAAAGCGGCACCGCGGAACCATCCTTGTTACTGAACGAGATTTCGTAATCGGTAACATATCCTTTCTTCTGTAATTCTGTATAAAATAAAGTGCGTGCATCGGGATCGGTGTAAAACCCAACAAGGGATTTACCGATCAACTCATCGCGTGAGTACTGCCCTTTTGATATTATTTTAATGGAAGGGCTTACGTCAAGGATAATGCCATCTGTAGTTGCCTCGTAGTAAACATCGCGAACGCTTTCGAAAATGTTGCGGTATTTTTCTTCGCTCAGCCGTATTTTCTCGTTTATCTCTTTGCTGTCGGTAATGTCGTCAATGCTGGATAAAATATGTGGTTTCCCGGCTATATAAATGATTTGGGATGCCAAAAGTCCAACAATGGTTTTATTGTGCTTAGTATTGAATAGGAATTCTGTAGGAGGGAAATCCCTGCCTTCCGAAAGTACATCTATTACTTTTTGGCGGTCGTCAGGGTTTACCCAAAGTTTCAACCCTGTGGTTGAATCGGCCAGCGCCTCTTCCTTTGTATAGCCCGATAGTGCTGTAAAAGCTTGGTTTACTTCAATGATTTTGCCATCAGCAACACTGGTAACCATGATGGCATAAGGTGATGTGTCGAATATTTTGGCATATTTTTCCTTACTATCGCTAAGTGCTGTCTCGGCAAGTTTTCGGGCAGTAATATCCGTAAGCGTGCCGGTGCCCCCAATTACTTTGCCGTTAACAATAACCGCTGTTGTTGACGACCGTACCCAGCATATTTCGCCCGATTTGTTTATATATCGGTATTCGAGGTAAGTATAATCTTTTTCCTGTAACGATGATAACCTGTTGCCTATCAACTCCCTATCCTCAGTGTGTATATAACTAATTAAGTTGGTGCCTATAACTTCATTGGCAGTGAAGCCTAAAACCCGAACAACGGATGGGCTTACATATTTTATTTCCCCAAGCATTGAAACTTCATAAATCACGTCGTTGATTGATTCGACCAGGCTACGGTATTTTTCTTCGCTTACACGTAGTTTTTCTTCTGCTAATTTCCTTTCGGTAATATCGTAAACAACAGAGTGTAACAGCGTTGAATTGCCAAAGGATAACGGGCTCGAGAACACTTCCACATCACGCAATTCGCCACTGGCCAAACGGTGTTTAAAAAAGAAATGGTTCCGTTTTTCCTTTTTGGCTTTTTGCATCTCTATCTGTATTTCGGCCTTTGTAAGCGGGTTGATATCCGAAATGTTTTTGCTCAACATTTCTGCCTTCGTCCAGCCATAAAATTTGCAGGCTGCTGGGTTTGCATCCTTTAATTGGCCTGTATCGGGATCAACCAGCAACATTATGGAATGAGTTGACTGGAATATAGACCTGTTCAAATCCTCGTTTTGCCCCCTTTTCAGTTCAAGTTCATCCATCATCAAATCAAGTTCTATCTTCCTCACGTCCAGTTCGTGGAGAAGTTTTAACACATCGGCTTCCGAAGGGTTGATAGGTTGATAAGTTGATGGGTTGATGGGGTTTTTGCTCAGCAAATCTTCAGCTTTTTGGCGCAGCTTTGCTTTATCGTCATTGATTTTGTTATGTTTTTCCATTTGTCAATACTCATTTTATGGTCAGATAGGTTACTCCATAATTAATTCAAATATCTTTTCCGGTTTGTTTTTTCTCAATAAGGCTAACACTTTTATTGGTTGTTAGCTGTGCAATTGTTAATTAGAGCTTTTTTTTGTATATACAGGGAAAAGATGGCTGTGGTTTTCTGATTGTGTTTTTTTGTGTCATACAACCTTTCTTTTTTAATTAATGTACAATGGTGCAGATTGTAAATAAAATACTTTTTTTACTATTGGGCAAATTAATTTACAATACTTTGAAAACAAAGATACAGGTTTAGTTTTAAGATTAATAATACTATGAAAAAAAAAATATTGACAAGGAAATAGCTTGAGATGTGTAAAAATGTTTTACATATATTTGGTTTAGATGCTTATTTGAGTAGTCATAATTAAATGGCCTTTTCATCCAGAACCTCTGTTGTTATACGTTGGATAGCATAACCTCATAATTGAGTCCGCTCCAATAAACTTAAAATGAAGAAACGCCACTAAGTAACTATGACACAAAGGTTCACAAAGCATTGTTATTCAGTGCTATAAGCTTAGTGGATCTTAGAGCCTTCGTGTCTTTGTGGCGAAAAAAGACTTTTCGGAGTGGATTCATCATTTAAAATTCAAAAAAACATAATCAACCAAACACCGATAGCACCAATAAAAGCACTAAACAAAACCCTTTTGAAAATCTTTGAACTCAGTGCTGCCAAAGCAAGTGCAAGGTTCCGTGACAAGCAACCACATGCGACAAATTCGATAGTTTTAAGTCTAATAGTTTTGGTTTCACAACAAATTTAGCGGATAAAAATATACTGCCGGAAGTTAGAAGCCGCAACACACTTAAAAATAATTCCCCTTAAAATATCAGATTCAACTGCAATTCACTTTATTGATATAGACTGTTAGGCTGTTAGACTGTTAGGCTTTAGGCTGTTAGGAGGTTAGATGGTTAGGTGGTTAGGTGGTCAGGCAGTTAGTAGGTTAGGGCTTTGCTTTTAAATAATGTACCCAAAATATCATATAAAATAATGGGCCAAATGTAAAAACCCATCAACCCATCAACCCCTCAACCTTCTCAACCCATCAACCCCTCAACCTTCTCAACCCCTCAACCTCATCAACCCATCAACCTATCAACCCTCAACCCCTCAACCTATCAACCTATTTCTTCACCTCCCTCTCAAAATCTATCATACCGTTTTCCAGTCCATAAGCCACAACTTTGCCATTTTCGTCCTTGTGCAAGTTGAGTTGCAGTTCGCTCGATGTTAAAGTGTTGAAGGTTTGTACGCCAAGTTCGGCAAAAGTCCAGCCGGTAAGGTTTTTCTTTTCTTCCTGTTGAGGTGTTTCGCGTCTAAAGGCAAAAAGTTTGCCAGCTTTTTCGGAAGCAGCACCCAATATGGTTTTTGCCGGGGTTTCATCCGAGGCGTTCAATTGGGCATATTGTATTTCTTCCGAAAGTTTGAGGTTGTAATACAATTCGAGGTGCGAGTTCATAAACATTTGGCTCGAACGGATAAACGTAAACTGTGGGTCAACAAAATGGCGGGTGGTGATTTTTCTTGCAGGCTTTGTATTAAGGGCGTCAATTGGGTTTCGTGCCGCAAAGTTGGGGTTTTCAACCGTTTGGATAATTTCGGGATTACCTGAAACATTTGTTGGCACAACAACCGTACTGCTGGAAGTGCCCGGAATGTTTGTTTTTGTGTTGGCAGCTATCTGGTTGCCAGGCAATTTGTTGTCAGGCATGTTGGCCGGTTTTTCGACTACAGTGGTTTTTCCTTCATTAGCCAGGCTTTTCGGCGTTTCAACTTCGTTATAGGAAAAATACACGCTTACTAGCAACGCGAGCGATGCAGCCACCGAAATTGAATAATAGACAATCCGCCTGAATGGGATAACCGTATGTTTGAGGCTGTTTTTATCAGCGAACACCAAATCCTTTTCTGCCTTCAAAATGGTGTGTTGGTAAAGTTCGCGATCCTTTTCCAAGTGCGGGTTAAACTGCATAAACCCTTCAAACCAAAGTTTTTCTGTTTCGCTAAGATCACCATCAAGTTCGCGGGCCATAAAACCCTCGTAAGTATCGGCGTTGATTTCCCCAACAGGGATGGCCAGTTTTTTGAGCGATTCCTTGTTATTGAAAACAATTTCGTTTTCAGGTTCAAGATGCGCAAGCGAATACAACTTCCTCTCCTTGGCAAGTGAAGGGTTTAATGCAATAAATTCATTTAGCGATTGCAATTGTTCATCACTGAGCAAGCCTTCCGTTTCGTCTATCAAAAACTCTTCGTAATTCAATTCATGGATCGATGATGCGGCATGTACCTCATTTTTTTTTAACGCCGATTTTTTTTCGAAAACAATATCCTGATCACTGACAAGCGAAACTGCTTCAAATTCATTAAAAATATCTTGTACTTCGGGATTGTTTTCAACGAACCACAGTACTTCCTGCACCATTTCGGGGCTTAACTGCCCTTCGTGGTAGTCGAGGAAATATGCTTCGTAATTATCCCTGTTGATTTTCATTTTGTTTTTTCTTTTGTAGTCCGTGTAGTTTATAGTACCAAATCGAGGCTGCCGATGTATTGTTTCAAGAAAGTCCGTGCCCTGAAAATATAGACTTTTACTTGTGACTCGCTGAGATTCAAAATTTCGCCAATTTCTTCATACGAGTAGCCTTCGTAGTCGCGGAGCATAACCACCGAGCGTTGAATTTCCGGCAATTTGGCAACCGCTTCGTTTATAACTTCTTTCAGGTCGTTATACGTTCCGGGCGATTCGTCGTGGGTTTCCAGATAACCATCCTCCATGGAACTCAACCGCTGGTTTTTGCGTATGTGGTCAATCATGGTATGGTAAGCCGTTGTAAAAAGGTAAGATTTGGCTTTCTCGAACGCTATATCTTTCACCCTTTCCCACATGCGTACAAACGATTCCTGCACTATATCCTGGGCTGTATCCCTATCCTTGATGTTTTTCAGGATAAAGCGGAATACCCCATCGGAATAAATATCAGCACATGAATTGTACTCGGCTGTGGTCATTGGTTTTGGTTTCGGTGGTTTGCTTTCGGGAGTAATACGTTTAACGATGGCATAAAGTTACAAAAGAAATAAGTTATTTTTTCTTTATAAATTTGGTTCAACTTTGAAATAATTGGATTTTAACTTTTCAGGAGCCAGAAGTCCGGAGTCACAAGACCGAAGTCTCTCATACTAAGATATTGCCTTCTTTTATTAAAAAAAAGTTAAGTGTCGTAATATCTGATATTTGCAGGCGCAAATTTAGTTTTCAAGGCATCTTCCGACTCCCGTCTTCTGGCTTCCGACAAAATATATTCATCCCCTAAATAGTAGCAGAACCATAGATTTAATACCTCAAATGAATTGTAAAAACCAAAAGGAAAATAAAGCCTAAATCAGGAAGGGTAGAAAGTGTATTAAGAAGTGTGACAAATTTTTATCCCTAGCAGAATAAGGCGGTTGGTTATGGCCTGATTTTGGACTTAAAAACAGCGGCGTTGTTATCAATAACAATCATATCCAGAGCATCAATCATGCCATCGCCGTTAATATCTTCCGCAATATACCCGTTACCGAAAGCACTGGCCTGGCTTGCGGCGGTTGCCATGTCGAGCCCATCCACATGCCCATCCTGGTTTATGTCGCCGGCAATTATCACAAAAACAGCTCCTTGCTGTTTCAAATTGCTTCCATAAGCACTATATATATTATCTGAAAAGTTGTAATTGATATTGCTTCCGGAGAATTGGACAGGGATTGCCGACCAGGTTTCGATGCTGTTCCGGTGATGGATGGCTATATAATAACTGCCTGAGTAATTCCCAGGTACTGTAATGGTGCAATTTCCGTTGGTTTGCAGATTTACATCATTAAAACGCACTACTTCCAGATATGAGGACGTGCTTTGATGGAGTGAAACAGCAACTTTGTCGGCAATATCAGCCGGAAACTGATTTCCAATGCCTGATTTTGCTTTGTTCATTGTGCCTTCCCCGTTTATAAGTCCCTCAAGCAGGATGTTCATGCTTAGGGTTTTGGTAGCTGGAGAGGCAATGGTTATTGTATAATCTTCGGTTTCGCCCCATTGAGCGGAAGAACATGCACCATTGGGTTGAAATGACAATTGATAGGCGCATCTCACACGCATCCTTTTTTGCCCTGATATCCCTTCTCCTGTTGGGACCTGGAATGAGAAAGTGCAATCAAATTGTTTCGAAAAAGTTGTGGTCATCAATTCGTTAACATCGTCAAAATCATAATCATTGTTCCAGTCCACCCAAACAGCCAGGAATTCCGCATTCAGATTTCCCGTTTGTATATGCATGGGGTACGACTGACCTTGTTCGAGTGTGGTTGTATATTGTTCGGGAGTATATCGTATATAACTGTTACTATTTCCGTTGCACCCCGAAGATTGATTGGAGAGCGTGTTTAAGGAAACCCAATCAATATAATCCCCTCCATATTCATTACAGCCTGAAGAACAGCTTGGTATGCAGAAAGAGATTAGATTGACAGATGTTGAATCCATGCTGTAGCCATCGGCCGTGCTGCCGGCGAAATTTGCATGTATATCCGATAGTAAGGAATGTGTTGACAAGCTGTACCCATCATTGGTGCTTCCGTTAAAATTGCCGGTATAGTTGGTCAGAAATTGTGTTGTACCTGCGTGGTAGCCATCACCTGTACTGCCAGCTAAATTCGGTGTCAGCAAGGTCTGGAAGTTAAAATTTGACAAGGAGTATCCGTCAGCCAGGCTTCCGTTGAAGTTTGGTGAATAGGATGTGGCAAAAGACGCGGGTGCATTGGAGTATCCATCATTTGTTCCCCCTGCATATATTTCAACAGGTTGAATAGTTATGGAATAATCTTCGGTTTCGCCATAAAAACCATTGGTGCAGGATGATAAACCTGACAGTGGCAAATCCCAACTGCAACGCACCCTCAAACGCCTTGTCCCTGTAACCCCTTCTTTATCGGGTATACTAGTATTTCCAGTCAACGAAAATTCCCGCGAGGCAGAACTTGTAATAAATTCATCAATATCTGCAAAGTCGCCATCGTTGTTATAATCAATCCATATCCCGATATATTCAGGATAGCTTCCACTGGTTGTGACCGTATAGCCAATTACTTGCCCTTGTATTACGATGGCTGAATAGTTGGAAGGTTGATATTGGATATAGCCATTCACATTCCCGCTGCAATTGGACGTCAGGTTTGTAAGGCTGCCAAAAACAAAAGTGGAAATATAATCATCGTTACAGCCAACCGACATTGTTGGAGTACAATAGTTTGGTTGGGCGGAAGCAAATCCTGAAAAAAGCACCCAAACACATATTGCTAAAACCACAAAATGCTTTTTCATAGTCCGGAGTTTTTACTATTGAGCGGTACGACAGGCGCGTATTCCATTAGGGGCACTCCTGTAAGCTGTAACAATCATTAAATTTGCATTTGACCTGTCTGAAATACTAAGGACAGAAGCAGGAGTTGCGTACGACCCTCCTCTGAAACCCATTGCACTTTTAGCTGTTACACCCACAGTCCCACCATATACCGCATTTGCTCCAAAAAAGTTACCGTTGATCCCAGGCCAATAATCGGCATCCGCATCCCCAACTGAAGTCAAGCTTCCATTACC
>CAJAXK010000437.1 GCA_903946925.1 uncultured Bacteroidales bacterium
CGCATCCGCTGAATCATTCAATGCCAAAATAAAAGCTTTCAGGCAACATCACAGAGGTGTTACGGATGTCAATTTCTTCCTTTTCAGGCTATCTAATCTATATGCTTAATATCTTAGCTCCACAGGTTTTGAGCATGATCCACTAACAGCAAGTACAATTTAGATTGAACAAATCGTTACCTAAAACAAAAACCGCTTGTAAATACATGATTTACAAGCGGTTTAAAAACATTTGGCGGAGAGACAGGGATTCGAACCCTGGGTACCCGCGAGGGTACAACGGTTTTCGAGACCGCCCCGATCGACCACTCTGGCATCTCTCCCTGTGGTTTAAAAGGGTCGCAAAGGTATATAATTATTAGGGATATTCAAACCAATTGCAAAATATTGGCTAATTCTTATTTTAAGGCGCTAAGTAAATCCGCATGTAAGTTATTACTGAATTCGCTTAAATAGTTGTTTATTAGTGTTATACAGCATTTTCTGAACTAAAAAAATGAAGGTTGAGTCCACTCCGAAAACCTAAAAATGAAGTAACGCCACAAAGACACTAACACACAAAGGTTCACAAAGCATTG
Organism: uncultured Bacteroidales bacterium; assembly: GCA_903946925.1. Classification (GTDB taxonomy): domain Bacteria; phylum Bacteroidota; class Bacteroidia; order Bacteroidales; family UBA4417; genus UBA4417. Next base: position 579 of record CAJAXK010000437.1, read on the forward strand.
TTATTTAGTGTTTTAAATTTAGTGAAGCTTAGAGACTTTGTGCCTTTGTGGCAAAAAAAGACTTGTCGGAGAGGATTCAAGGTTTATTCTTTCAAAACCAGTAATTGTTACCTAGCCAACTGTCAAAGATATGATAAAAATTTGCCGATGTTTATCATCAGTCTATTCTATTAAACATGGACTACTGAAAAGAGATTTTTTTTGTGTTAAGATTTATTAAGAATTTTCAAATGAACAATTCATTTATGTTTAATGTTTAAAGTTAAATATTAAACAAAAAATTAATCCCATGAAGAAGTACATTATTTTTTTTGGAGCGATTATAATCGCATCAACATTTGCAGCCTGTGGATCAGGTGGTGTAAAAACAGAATCAACCGATGCTAAAAACGTCGAAAATGCAGAGTATGATAAAGTTTATCAGGTTGCTGCTGATGGAAGCCAAATAGACTGGGAAGGATACAAACCAACCGGAAAACATCATGGCACAATAAATATAAGTTCGGGTAAACTGATGTCAAAAGAAGGAAATCTGGTAGGAGGTGAGTTTGTGATTGATATGAAATCGATTGTTAACATTGACCTTGAAGATGCCGAATACAACGCAAAACTTGTTGGCCACCTGAAATCGGCTGATTTTTTTGAAGTTGAAACCTATCCAACAGCCAAATTCGTTATTACAGAAATTAAAGTTGCCGACAGTACTCAAATAAATCTGGAAAAAGCCAAAAGGAAAGTCGTGCCAACACACACCATTACAGGCAATTTGACACTAAAAGCCATCACCAAAAGCATCTCTTTTAATTCGATGGTGAGTGTCGACGGTGATAATTTTGAAGCACAAACCAACCAGTTTTTTATTGACCGCAGCGAATGGGCAGTAAAATATGGTTCACGCAAATTCTTTGATGACCTCAAAGATAAATTCATCAACGATGAAATGGGAATTGGAATTAAACTCGTTGCTAAAATATCAACCAACGAAACGGCTAAATAAAAAATAGCGACTCCTTTCTTATCAATATCAGCAAAGAGCCCTTTGACTTTTGATTAATTCTACTTTACCATAATAAAATTCAAACCACAATAGGCACAGTAGGTCACAGTAGAAATACAGTTTTTCAACATTAATGTTGATTTTCCAATTTCTCAATTACTGGTAGGAACATATTTTCTGTGCTTTAGAATTAAAGACACTTGCTTTATTTTAATTTCTATGTGCCCTATTGTGTCTATTGTGGTTCAAAATCTTTGTACGGTTCGGTTTAGTAAAGTAGAATTAACCAATAACTATTTCCCAATAACTATTTCCCAATAACTATTTCCCATTAACCAAAATCCCCAACAACAATCAAATTTATCAACAAACCCACATGTTTATCAACAATACAAAGTATTTTACGATGAACCTGTTGGTTTCACTGCTTTTCACACTATATTTGTGTTAACTAAACCAGTATTCATTAATCAAAAAAAAGTATTATGAACAAAGCAGAATTAATTGAATCAATGTCCGCTGAATCCGGATTAACCAAGGCCGATGCCAAAAGGGCATTGGATGCTTTTATTGCCTCCGCTACAAAAGCCTTGAAAAAAGGCGACCGTGTAGCCTTGGTCGGCTTTGGATCTTTTTCTGTTTCAAAACGCCTTGCCCGCAAAGGACGTAACCCACAAACCGGCGCTGAAATTAAAATTGGTGCAAAAAAAGTTGTTAAATTTAAAGCGGGGACGGATCTTTCTAGAATTATTAAATAATTCTACTTTACTAAAATAAACCAATCCACATTTGACCTTGCCAATGTAAAATATTATTAGTATATTTGCTTCAAACAATCACTCTGGTCATTTTTGATAATGAAGCGAAAACGAGCAGAGATAAAAAAATTTGTTTTA
>CAJAXK010000438.1 GCA_903946925.1 uncultured Bacteroidales bacterium
AGACAAGAAATAGTAAAAATGTCACAGGAAAGAATTTTAACTCTCTTTCTTTTTTAGTTTTCATAGATTTTAAGTTTTATTTAGTGATGCGTGGTAACGGCTGGCGATATGGCACAGCGGGATTAAATTGTTGCTCAAAGTGTGCCAGCACAAATGTATGTGAAGATACCAAATGCTAGAACGAACACGTAAACCACGGTTTTGTTAGAGGGTATTTTATCAATTGGCATTTTTATATTTGATTTTGAAAATCATTCATTTTTAATCCTTTAAGCTTTACGGGATTTTTCAAATTCATTTACAATCATTCTCGCTTTATCATAATTATCATCTGTAACAATTACTTTTACTCCTCCTTCTTGTCTAAATATGTTTCCTCCTCTTGTTCCAATAATTTCGTTATTCAAATCAGACTCAATACCTTCATTTTCTAAAAGATTTTTAATCATTTGACACTCAAATAGTGTTCCTTCATAAAGTTCCACAAGTTTCATATTAAATTGTTTTAGTTTTTAATACTGCTACATAATTATTGGTGTCTTTTTATGCTTATTGCTAACAGCTGGTGCTATGGCACGGCGGAATAAATTGTTGCTCAAAGTCAACCAGCACAAATGTATGTAAAGAATTCCAATGTTTCAACGTACACGCATACCCGTATTTATTATAGTGGTTATCATAAAGCAGTCTGCGCTTTATGCAACAATGCACTTAAAGTTGGATACCTGCTTTGCAAAACCGAAAGAAACCCAGATACCCGGCTACCGCGCAAATCCATTCTCGTGGTTGTATAAAACTACTTCACCAAGCCTGGAATTTTCACTTTTTGAGTCCACTCCGACAAGTCTTTTTTCGCCACAAGCTCAGCACATCGCTCCGTGGTTTTCTCTTTTTAGGGTTTTCAGAGTGGACTCAACAATAAATTTCTCAATGCTTACAAAGCCACAAATGATTATCTTTGTAATTCTTATGGCAACTTTTTTTGATTTGAACAAACAAATCGGAAACATAACCTACACCCTCACAACCTGCCACACGATAATATTAAATGAAATTATATCGTCACGCTTCCGAAAAGATGACGGTTCGTCCAAAGGAGTAAGTTTGACAATTTTTTTTTGCCTTTTGGCTATTTGATATTACTCCCCGATCTTGTAACCTTAAGAACAAACTGGTTTACTTGAATAAGCAATCAAATCTATCTACTGTAAAATTGGTTAAACTATGGGTACTATTCAAATCTTCATAGCATCTTCCTCCGAATTGGTGCAGGACAGAAAGGAGTTCCGCGATTTCCTTAGTGTAGAAAACGACCGTCTGCATACAAAAGGCGTTTACCTTGAACTGATACAATGGGAAAACTTCCTTGATGCGGTTTCACAAACCAGCCTCCAGGATGAATATAACAAAAAGCTGAAAAGTGCTCAAATCGTTATATGCCTGTTTTTTAAAAAAGCAGGAAAATATACCCAGGAGGAATTTGATACGGCCCTGAAGCAATTTAAAGAAACAGGCAGCCCGCTCATTTACACCTATTTCAAATCCGGGGCAGATGATTCCGATCCAAACGACCAATCGGCCAACGATTTAAAATCATTCAAGAAACGATTGTCGGATATCGGTCATTTTTACACTGTGTACAACAATATTGATGATTTAAAATACCAGTTCCGAAAGCAGTTGGACAGGCTGGAGGACAAAGGTTTTATTGTTTTGCAAGAGGAAGTAAAAAAGGAAACCCTCGGGGCGGTTACTAATTATTTCAATAGTAAGAATGTTGTAGTTGGCTCAACCATTACTGCTGGGGGTGATGTAAATATTGGGGATAAAATTACCAATACTGCTACAGCCGATGGAAACAATAACATCATAATTCAAGGCGTAACCGAAAGTTCCATTACCATAAATGTAAACGGACAGTCGAAGGAAATTGACAAAAAATTAGATGTGCTTCAGGCCCTTATGGAGCAAATGGCCGTAAAATCCCTTCAGTCGGCCAACAATGTTTATCCTATCAGTTCGATTACAAATGCCAATTTTGGTTTTTTGATGGGGCAGGCCGGGCGCGATAAATCTTTGCCTTCCGAACTGGCTCAAAATCTGGTTGGTGATGGAAACACCTGGACACAAAGTTTACGGCAGGAGTTGGTTAAGCAAGGTGTTTCTGTGGGCAACCAGCCCATGAGTATTTTTCAGAATTATGGCTGGCTGGTGCAAATCTTTTTACAAAAAATGGGTACAGCAATCGGTCAGGAGAAGACCCTGCGCCGGCTTTCGTTTATGGCAGAAGCATACCAGGCTTCACTTCGGTATTTATGTTACATACAGTTGGCTCAGGCCATACAAATGGAAAACAAACCAAAGCTGGGTATCATTTCCGATTTTATACAAATGGAAGGAAACAAGTACCTTGATTTCGATTATACCAGTTTGCTGCTTATTACCACCGATGCAACAGGGCAAAACGGGTTTATGAAAGAAATAAACAAGTTTGTGCAAGAACTTACCGACACTGAATCTTCGTTGTACGGAACCGGCTTTTACCTGCAGAACAAACGACAGGATTTATTGGCAGGCACCATTGCTGAAGAC
>CAJAXK010000439.1 GCA_903946925.1 uncultured Bacteroidales bacterium
ACTTTGATAAATTTTTAGTTGTCCCACTAAATTCTTTAAGGTTAATTGAAGCATGGAGTTGGTCAGTTGAAGGAAGTCTGGCAATTCGTCCAAAAGTTGATAGTTTGATTCCGGAAGTTTTTAAATTCAGGTTTTCAAATGAAAAATCTGAAACTTTGCCATTAAGTTTGCCATCCATAGAAATATTGTTGGCTAAATACTTATTTATTTCTGGATTGTTGCCAGCCAAAGTTTTGAAAACCAGCATATCCTTGCTCGACAAAAGCATATTCCTCACATCAATATCAAAACCCAATTGACCAGGATTTTTACCAATTGCAGCTATTGATTCGTAACTAACCTCAAAATCCCCATCAATTTGGGATGTAGGTGTTTTCAAAATAAATTTATCCAGAATAACCCCAGTGTCGGCATACCGAAAAGCGGTACTCAATTGAAGTATTGTTAACCCACATTGTTCCTTGGCCTCCAATTTTTCAATATTTCCCTGAAATGCCGATCCTTTAAAAGCAAAATCATCTAATTTAAGTTGGAGTTGTTTAAAATGGATATGTTCCTGATCGAAGGTTGGGATGGTTTTTTCTATCGTTTCTTCTGAATCATACTTCAATTCATTATCAATCAAACTAATACTTCCAATGGCAACAGCAAATGGAACACTTTCAAAGCTTGCCGTTTTCTCAGTTTGTATAGTAATAACCTGGGGTTCAGGCGTTTTAATCAATACCTTACTGAAATGCTTATCAATCAGTAATTTATTCAGGATTAGCTTATTGACATTCAAATTCAAATCGAATTTTTCGGCTATAAGTTGCTGGACCTTGGTTTCGGATTTATAACCGGATCCAGGCATGCGCACTGAAAAGCTATTGTTGCGAAGGGCGATTCTTCCGATATTTATTTGTGGAAGCAGTCCCCCGCTTTCTTCATCCGGGCTTACGGTTTCATCAACTCCAATATCAATATTTGCAATAAAGCCCTCTGATTCAATATTGTATATTTCATAAACCTGTTTGTCCAAATCAATTTTCTTTGCATTTATAGCTAACAAATTGGTTTTTACATCATAAAATTGATCGCCTCTTTTGTCGTCCATTATATAATGCAACTGATTTACAGTTAGTTTTCCAATATCAAATACCATCGAACTGCCCGAAGTATCAGCATTTGTTTCCTGAGGGGTTGTCCCCGAAAAAGCTTCCAGTATAAAATTAAAATTATAGGCAGAATCGTTTTCATTCCTGGCCATACGGAAATCCAAAGTATCAACAGTAATTTCACTCACAGACAAGGTATTGTTTAACAAAGCGAATAATTGAAATTTCAAATTGATTTTTCCAATATGAAGCAAAACTACTTTTGCCTGATCATCAATTGTGAGTCCTTGTATTTCTATGTTAGTCAGTAAGTTGGTTCTAAAACCATTGATGGCAACATTAATCCCAAGCTTCTGGGTTAGAAATATTACTGCTTCTTTCCGAATAATATCCTGTCCCTTTTCTGTCCTAATAAATACCAATACCACAACCAAAACTATTGCCAAAAAACCAAGCAAATAGAGCAATACTTTTGAAGATATTATGAGTATTTTTTTTGGTTTAAAATGCATGATTTGGTGGGATTCGGTTTTCGGGATTAATGGTAAATTTAGTTGAGATAGATTTGTTTGTTAAGTGTCTGGAAGTCTTTTAATTTCTGAGGGTAATGGGTTTGATATTTACAAAAAATAGGTGTAAAAAAGACAGGGTTTTGGGATTGGTTAAAACAAATCAGCTTGTAAACATTGTTTAGTCACCAACAAAAATAACACCTTTTCTTGAATAAAGAAAAAACAGAAGCCCGTTTAAATTCCTATAGGTCAATAAAACAAAAATGCCAGTAAATAAAGCAGTTATAATGCTTTTAGTTACTGGCAAAAAATGTAATTCAATAGGGTTTTTAAAGGTGCAACGTTGCCCCAAGTTGCAAATATGCGTTACGGGCGCCATGATTTGTTTCGAACATGCTATAATGATAACGTGCTTCAATCGAAACTATTAGGATATTAAATCCAATCCCGCCATACGCTGGGAAATCCATTGTTTTTGATTTTTGCTCATCTGTTGGACTTGTTTTATCACCATCAAGTATAATTTTTTCAGATAATTTTACTTTTGGCTGAACCCCAACCAGCGCATATAAGGGTCCAAGTTTGGCTTTCAGGTGTACTGGAATGCCCAAATAACTTATAACTTGTTTACGGTCTCCAGTCAATTCTGCGCCATTTTGGCAATATTCAAGACCAGTGCCTAAATGAAGGAATGGGAGCATTTTTTTCTCTTTGAAAAGTCCTGCATAAAAACTTCCATAATTTGAAGTTCCTGTTAACCTGCCGCTCCCTTCGAACAGCCCTGAAATTTGATATCCCGCCCGTATTCCAATGCTACGTTTGCCCTGGGCTTGAACGGAATGTGAATAAATTGCAAAACCTGCAACAAGAATGGAGAAAATGAAGAAACGTTTCATACGTTATTATTTATTTTTTACGGGTTGCATGGAATACGCCAGATTGATTAGAATATCATCTTCGGTTGGTGATTTTCCCCAATCATGGCTATTTTATGATTTTTTTTTGTAAAATTAGATATTTATTGCTTTAAAACCAACTTTTTGAGTTTTTTGTTCAAGATGTAAGGGTAAATTTCAAACAATTTATAACACACCCCGAGTATTTTCATATCATAATTCACTGGCGTTTTTTGGGCCTTGTTAGATTGAATTAGAAAAAACCTATTTTCTGTTTACTAATCTCTCCCAAATACATACAAGGCCGATCTATTTTGTTTTCGGCTAAAATCACTGTTATTCTGAACCGATTCTTTACTTTTGCACCCAAAAAGTATAAAATGGCAAATTTTCTTAAATGGCTTGGTGGTGGTATTGGATGGGCAGCCGGAGGGCCAATAGGTGCAATTTTAGGTTTTGCTCTTGGGTCGATGATTGATGGGATGCAAAGCGGGAAATATAAATACGAACCACATACCCAACCCAATTTTAATACACCTCAAACTACCCCCAACGATTTTATTGTCAGCTTGTTGATACTTTCGTCTGCTGTGATGAAGTCAGATGAAAAAGTTTTGAAATCTGAGCTTGATTATGTAAAACAATTCCTGCTTCGGCAGTTTGGAGCATCAGAAGCCGAACGTCAACTTTTAATGTTGCGCGAATTCTTAAAAAAGGACTACGATTTGCATGATGTAGGTAATCAGATAAAACTGTACATGGAATATCCTTCCCGCTTGCAGTTGATGCATTTCCTTTTTGGACTTGCTGCAGCCGACTCGCAAGTACATCCTTCTGAATTACAGGTTATTTCGCAACTCTCAGTAATTCTTGGAATCAAAAATTCCGATTTTGAAAGTATAAAAGCCATGTTTGTCAAGGATACAACCAGTAATTTTAGGATACTTGAGGTTACACCCGATGCAAGCGACGAAGAATTGAAAAAAGCCTACCGCCGTATGGCCTTAAAATACCATCCCGATCGCGTAGCCCATTTGGGTGAAGATGTTCAGAAAGCAGCAAATTCAAAGTTTCAGGAATTAAATGCAGCTTATGATCAGATCAAAAAACAACGTGGGATTGTTTAATATAACCTAAACGTTTGCCTCATAATTGTTTTTAAAGCAAATGGGAAGAATTACAAAGGGTGTCCTGTTCGAAACTTTGATCAATGAAAATCACCACTCAAATAATTGATGAACTTCCATTGCTTGCATCAAAAAAAAAGAAAGAACATTCAGCTTTTTTCAAACAGATAGCAGGTAAAAACCAAAATAAAATTGATGAGGCTTTTCATCTTTTGCATGATCAGGTATTTGATGAAATTGATTGCCTTGATTGTGGAAACTGCTGCAAATCGTTAGGGCCAAGGATTACTGATGCGGATGTTCGTCGCATATCCACAGCTTTAAAAATAAAACCATCGGAACTAACTATAAAATATCTTAGGTTGGACGAGGATGGTGATTATATTTTTAAGCAGATGCCTTGCCCATTCCTGAACAACGACAATCTTTGCCAAATTTATGAAAACCGTCCAAGGGCATGCCGCGAATACCCACATACCGATAGGCGAAGGATGCACCAAATATTAGATGTAACACTGAAAAATGCTTCAACTTGCCCTGCAGTTTTCGAGATTATTGAAAGACTAAAAAGCTCTGGGATTTAAGCTCGCATTACCTGTTGAACAGCCTAACATCAAAATCAAAGGCCTGGATATCTATTACTTGTATATTATTGGTTTTAATTAATTGAGGATTGATTAAATAATTAAATTCATCCTGAACAACCACAGAAGGCACTTTAAGGACCGCAAACATATTTTCCTGGATAAATAAATCACCGATTAGTTGGGTTGAGTGGGATTGGGGTACAGATTTCCAGTCGAAAGGTAGATTTTTTAGTAAAAACTCTTTAATAGGAACATTATCAGGGATTTCAATAGAAATAAGTTTGTAATCGGTAGGCAGGTTGCCAAGTGGGGTATGAACAGCAATTTCGGTTGTACAAAGTGCCCTTGAAGCACTGGTATAGACCATAGCAACACCTTTGCTGTTCCAACGTCCACCACTTTTTTCAGCCCCTTTGCCATAAAGATCATTGGCAAAAGCAGCCTTGCTTAGCCTGAAAACTATCATGCCAATACACCGTATTCTATTCGGCTAAGCTCATCTAAAATAAGATTGATGCCAAACGAATTGTCTAATAACATCTTAGGTTTTATTCTGCCTAATGCCAAATTCTCGGTCTCGATCCAGGAATTGAATTTTTCAGCCTGACCAAATACCTCTATGCCTTTATTGTATAAAAGTGCGATTTCAATAATTTTTTCTGATTGCAACGAGTCGAACCTGCGGTTTTCGGTTTTGTACCTCTGCATGGTACGCTCCGAAAGATGCAGGTAGGTTGACCATTCGTTTGTACTAAATGGACTTTTGCTGGCGAATTTATCGAAAATTTCAAATTCGATACCCTGGCGTACCAATTCTATCAACGATATCGCTTTTTTATCATCAACTGCGCCATAAGCTACTTGAGGATCAAATACTTCCATTTTTCTTTTGTGTTAATTGTGTTTGGGTTATAAGATAGAATTTGAGGGCTGTATTGAGTTTATCAATTCACATTGTTTGGATCAGTTGTTATCTCTCCTTATTCCAACCACAAAGATATGCTTTTTGTCGCGAAATTATCGACATTTGTCTAACTATTTTCTAATTATTTTCTATAAATCTGATTTATAAGGTTTTAATTTCTTAATTAGAGTTTGTTTTTTAAGTTGGTTTTATTCAAAATGTACGAATTTAGATTTACGATTTAATGTCGTTTAGTTAAGGATTTATTCTAATAGTTCTCATGAATGTTATCTCTAATTCACTTTGTACCCCCTCTGTCTCCCCCTTGAAAAAAGGGAGAGGACATGCTAACAAAGTTTAACCTATGATCAAATGTCTGTATTTTTGTTCCGAACTACTCCCTCCCTATTTTCTAGGGAGGGCTGGGGAGGGTACAAAATCCGACATTTTTTTTCTTTCTTTTCTGAAAAATGCTAACTAAACGGCATTGATTTACGATTTACGATTTGTTTGCAGCGGGTTATATTCGTCAATCGTAATTCGTACTTCGTAATTAGAAATAAAACTCGACTCTGTGGACGACTCTAATTATACTATTCTATTGTTACAATTGGCCATGGTTCGGCTTTTTCCCACGCTCCACGGGTAAAGTCGGGGATATCAATCGAATTCCCACGATTAAGCACACTTTTCTCGCTTAGCGGAACTACACAACACCAGGAGGCTGCATCATACACATCCTGATCGAGAGGTAACCCATTGCGTAAACAATAGATCAAGCGATAATCCATGATAAAATCCATTCCCCCATGCCCACCAACTTTTTTTGCTTTTTCACCAATTTGTTTGGCCAATGGATGCTCATACTTTTTTATCAAAGCGTCAAAATCATCTTTTTTAAGAAATTCGTGGGCATTTGGCTCTAAAGCAATTTGTTCAACAGGCCATTTGGCTGCCATTCCTTTAGTCCCACTTATGCGGTGTATCCGGGAGTATGGGCGAGGACTTGTTGTATCGTGTTGAATCATTATTGTTTTGCCCATTAAGGAATGAACAATTGTGGTATTCATATCGCCCAATTTGTATGCTTGGCGATACTCAGGCGAATTTTCACCAAATTTTTCTTTTGCATAAAGCGTCATCCCAAACTGGTTGGTTGAAACTGATGTAAGATAATCGAACCGGTCGCCCCGGTTTATTCCCATTATTTGGGCAACTGGTCCCAAACCATGGGTAGGATAGGGGTTACCAGTATGTAACTTGCTGTATTCGAGGCGCCACATATTTTGGTAGCCACCTTCCTTCATAAACTTTAACCATCTTAAATCGTGGATGTATGCACCTTCAGCGTGGTAGATATCGCCAAATACCCCATTCCGTGCCATATTTAAGGTGTTAAGTTCGAAAAAATCGTAGCAACAGTTTTCGAGCATCATAAAATGTCGTTGTGTTTCCTCGGCGGTGTTTACCAAATCCCAACATTCTTGCAAAGTTACAGCGCTAGGTACTTCGCAGGCTGCATGTTTTCCATGCTTCATGGCATAAACTGAAATTGGTGTGTGCAATAGCCAAGGAGTGCATTGGTATATCAAATCAATATCGTCGCGTTCGCATATTTTTTTCCAATCTTCATCGCCCGAAAATTCTAATGCTGCTTTAAACCCTGCATCTGTAATTTGTTTGTTGGCATCTTTTACATTCTTCTCAACAACATCAGCAATGGCAATTATTTCTGTGCCTTCAACCTGCATAAGGCGGCGCACTGCATCGCTTCCACGCATCCCCAGCCCGATCAAGCCGATCCTTACAGTTTTCAAAGGTTCGCAACACAAACCCATCACGGATTTTTGCTTTGTTCCACTAACTGGAAGTTCAGTTGTCTCAGCCTCAATACCATTAGGCAAAACCTGACCAAAAACACTGTTTACAGCCAATCCTAAGCCTGCACTTCCCGAAGCAGCTAGTTTTAAAAACCTCCTCCGGCTGTTGTTTTCATTACTTTTCATATCGTAGAATTTTTTCAAAATTATGAAAATTGCTACAATCTTTCAAAAGTTTGTAAAAAAATATATTAAGTTTTATACACATAAGACAATCAATTGATTGTCTTATGTGTCATATTGTTCTTGAGGTAATAAGATTTGCAATTATGATTATATTGCCTTTTTTTAACTAAACACCCCCGCAATTCTTCATTTTTCAATATTTTGTAATGAATGAATAGTTACAATTATTATACAAATCAAAGAAAAAAATATGTGTGCGGGATAACATAACTATTTTGTGTTTTCTGCACAAGTGAAATGCATTTTATACTGAAATTTTTCAAGTTTAACCATGTTAATAATATTGCTTTTTAACACTTTAAAACCTCAAATATAGCTGATTATATCTTTTTTCAATATTTTTTGTGGTTGGTTTGATCACAACGGAAAAGCTTTTAACATTCTGGTTAAATTTAAACAGAAATAATTTATTGCAATTACTGCATAAACTCATGCGTTTCTTTATAAACTATACCCCTTTCTTTTAGTCCATCCAACAAGAAATTTACAATTCCAGCATCCTTGCCCAAAAACTCCGGAGCGGAAATACCTTTTTTGTTATACAGGCCTTTAATTAGCAAACGGGCCACCATGGTTGCTGTGTAACCTGTTGTCCGGGCCATGGAGTGTATTCCAGTGGCTTTATCAAATTTATCGAACAAATCCCAAGTAAAACGTTGCCTTATGCCATTTTTCAATCCTTCGGTTATTACTTGCATAACTGTAAGGTCTTCCTCGCCTTCCTGCAATTTCCATTTTGGGAAAAGCAAGCGCGACGTAAATTCCAATGGGGAAATCATAACCCCATTTATCAATATTGGTTCTTTGCTGAAAAATCCTGTATCCCTCAAGACTGCCATTTTTTCGATATGCCCTTTATACCTCAGGGTTTTTTCGATCATATAATCGCCTTTAACGGTTGTTGCCAAGGTACGCAGCCCATCGCTGTTAAAGGCTTCGAGTGTTCCAATATTTGGGAAATCAAGCAATTCGGCATCGGAAAGTGCTTCGCGGACTACCAGTCTGCCACCGTCAATATAGCGTGCCGGCCTTGTATATTCTTCAATAACATCAATTGGCGAAAATACAGCCTTGTATTCAAACGGCCATGTCCTTACCACAGGCAAACCGCCTACATAAGTAATACCTTTTTCCAGCGTATCGAGCATAGATGCCCCGTAACCAATAAGCACATTGCTCATCCCCGGTGCAACGCCAATATCGCAAATAGCTGTAACATCCATTTGTTTTGCTTTAGCATCAAGCCCAAACATATCCTCTGGAAAGAAGGCAATATCCACTGCATTTTTGCCACATTCAATAATTCTCTCCAAAGTGCGGTATCCCATAAAACCAGGTACGGCACTCACAACCAAATCGTGGTTGTTGACCAGTGTTTTCAATGCTTCTTCATTATTCAAATCAGCTTGAACGGCAGAAATGCCTTCAATACCTTTAAACCTCGAAAGCGATTCGGAACTTATGTCGGCTGAAGTAACTTCGAATTCGCCATTTTTTGCCAAATCGAGTGCAATTGGGCCACCAACAAGTCCAGCCCCTAAAACAAGAATTTTCATGATGCGCTTTTTAAAGATTGTTTTTCTGGATTATTTTCATGATTTACTTTGTATAACATTGTAAATCAGTTATTAGTATTCAAAAATGAGTTTATTTCTTGAACTTGTTGATCACAATTTGTCCAATTTTTTGGGATTGGGATAAAACCACTCCCGACATTACAAGTAATATCCCGATAATTTTAAGTGGGGTAAAAGTTTCACCAAGTATGAAAAAAGAAAACAAACCCGTAAATACCGGGATGAGATTGGTAAAAACATTGGCTTTTATCATCCCAATACCTTTTATCGCAACAATGTAAAAAATGTATGCTAATGTAGAAGCAAAAAAAGCGAGTTGAAGCATGGCCAATACCAGTTCCTGTGTTGGTTTAACCGTTATAAAATGTTCAAAATCAAAGTAAAGGAAAAGTGGCAGGAAATAAATTGCGCCTATTAGGTTTTGGTATGTAATAATTGTTGCCGGATTGTATTCGTGCGAAATTTTACGGATTATTACCGAATAAGCAACAGCCGAAAAAACAGCAAAAAACAGCAATATCACCCCTTTAGGCGAAGCGTTAAGCGAAAGGTCGGGATTAATAAGCATTAGCAAAATTCCAGCAAACGAAAACGCAATGCCTACAATAACAGAGTATGTTACTTTTTCGCGGACATAGTAATAGGCAGCAAATGGACTGAAAAGCGGAATTGTGGCTATAATAACCGAAGCAACCGTGGAAGAAACATGTTTAAGACCAAAACTTTCACCTAAAAAATAACAAAAAGGCTGCGAAAAAGAAAGCAAAAGGAAGTATTTAATATGCTTACGTTTAATGGTTTGCCATGTACGGGTAAGATGCAAAAATGCAAATAATAGGAAGCTCGAAATTACCAATCGTAAAAAAATAATGGTAATGGGTTCGTACCATTTCACCACAATTTTAAACCAAACAAACGACAAACCCCAAAACAGCATGGATAATACCGCAAACAAATAGACTTTGAAGGTTTGAAATGGCATAAGCAGTAATTTGTTTGAACTTTAGAATTTGCGAAGATACTTTTTTAAGGCTATAATTTTAAAAATCCGTACAAAAATGATTGAGTTGAAAAAAAACATGATAAACCAGATTCAAATATACCCTAACCCGGTGGGAATTTAAGTTTCCTTACGAAAAAGGGTTGATATAAAATTCTTTATATCAACCCTTTATTTCAAAGACATTTTCCAAGTTAATTATTTGAGCTGCGATAGTTTTTTAAACATTGCATCGTTCTTAATAACTTCAATGGCTTTTATAAGGTCATCGTCGGATGAGCCGATTACTTCAAAATATCCATTCAGATTGTATAAGTTTCGGGCAATCAGTGCTTTGAGCACAGTTTGGATTTGTGAACCCGAAACTTCCAAATCTTTTTCCTTACGCGGTACTTCTTTAGTTTCAGCAAAAGCTACAAATTCGTCTAACAATTGCTTGTCGTTGCCAAAGCCTTTTTTAAAACTAGCTAAATCAGGATACGTTTGCAGCAAATCTTTCCGTTTCGTTTCAATATACTGAACTGTAAACTCGTTAAGCAGACCTTTACGGAAAATATCTTCGTAATAACGTGATAAAAAAGAAGTGTCCTGTGGAATAAAATAATCGGGCATTACACCGCCTCCACCATATACAACTCGCTTATTTTGTGTAAAATACCTTAGTGAATCAGGAAATTTGATGCTGTCGGCATGTACCATTTCACCATGTTTGTAACGGTTGAATATTTCATCCCTGTAATCTTCTTCGCCATCGGCATAAGGTTTTTGAATGCAACGCCCCGAAGGCGTGTAATATCTGGCTGTAGTTATCCGTACCATTGAACTATCGGGCAACATATATGGGCGTTGAACAAGTCCTTTTCCAAAGGAACGCCTGCCTAAAATCAATCCACGGTCCCAATCTTGCACTGCTCCCGAAACGATTTCCGATGCTGATGCCGATCCTTCATCAATAAGTACTACCAGTTTACCGGTTTCAAATGTCCCGTTGGAAGTTGCTACATAATCCTGTTTTGGGCTACGGATTCCCTTGGTATAAACTACCAATTTGCCATTTGGCAGAAACTGGTCGGCCAAATCAACTGCCACATTGAGGTAACCTCCGGAATTGCCGCGCAGGTCAAAAACCAAATTTTTCATTCCTGCTTTTTTCAAAGCAAGGGCTGCATCAATAAATTCATCAGCCGAAGTTGCTGCAAAGCGCGAAAGTTTAATGTATCCAATAATATCATTCAGCATGTACGAAGCATCTATACTGTTGATTGGGATTTTATCCCGAGTTATAGTATAGTCAATCAACTCTTTGCGTCCTTTACGGAAAATTGATACTTCAACTTTGCTCCCCCTTGGGCCACGCAAATGGTCAAGAACATATTGGTTATTGATTTTCTTTCCAAAAGCATCCTCATTATTTATTTTAATGATTTTGTCGCCAGCCAGAATACCCAATTTTTCGGAAGGACCACCTGGTACTGGCGAAACAACCAGGATCGTATCCTTGTACAACTGAAATTGGATTCCAACCCCATCAAAATTGCCAACCAAAGGTTCATTGGTCTTTTCGACATCCTTTTTCGAAATATAAACCGAATGTGGGTCCAATTCCTTTAAAACAGCCATAATTGCTTCTTCGGTCAGCTTTGGCTGATCCACATCTTCCACATAGTAGTAAGTTATCAACTGCATAAGCGTGTTGAACTTCATAGTGGTTTCCTTAGGGTCAGCAGATTTTTGCTTCAATTGTGCTGTTGCGCTTATACTTACAAAAAGTATGATTGCGATAATAATTGAATATGGGGTTAATTTCATATAATTATTCAAATTAAGTTTAAGGTTCAAAATTAATCGAAATATCTTAGCAATAAGTTGCAACCCTCTCATTTAACATTTTTTTTCATTTCGTGGCTATTTAGAATGGTTTTAAATGTTAGCGTTTTATCCGAAATATAAATCGGAACTTATTAAATGTATCTACCTTTGCCAATATATAGCATCTGTTAATAATTTGGATTGCTGCAAATCGGCACTTTTGCATTATTACAGAAAATTATCATCCTAAACCCATCAATTATGAATAGACTGAAAATTATTGTTTTGTCCGGGGTTACACTTTTTGTAATCATATTTGCATCATGCCAGCATGAACCGGAATTAATACCTGGAACTGCCGAGGTTTGTTTCGACACTCAGGTGCAACTTATTATCAACTCTAATTGCATGATGTCGGGTTGCCACGATGGAGGTGGCGAAATGCCAGCTTTGGACAGTTATGATGCCCTTTATAAGTTGGTTGAACCGGGCAAACCAAACAAAAGCAAATTGCATGAAGTACTGGTAGCCAACCCGAACTCGGAAAAATTTATGCCTCCTAAACCCAAAACAGCACTTACAAGCGAGCAAATTGATATTATCAGTTTGTGGATTTTGCAAGGCGCAAAAAATACAATTTGTGGGAAATCATCTCATTGATTTCTTTAAAAAAAAAGTTAAATAATTGATTCATAAACGAATGAAAATGAAAATATTTTTGAAAGCATTACTTGCTTCTGCATTTGCCCTCACGCTTTCGTTAGGCGGTTGTTACTACGATAATGAGGAAGATCTTTATCTTGGAAGTAGTTCCTGCGATACAAGCAATGTAACATATACGTTATCGGTAGCACCGGTTTTCGCAGGTTATTGTAATTCGTGCCATGCCACCGGATCTCCCTCTGGCGGCATTGTAACTGATAATTATGAATCGGTGGTTGCTAATATTACCCGCATCAAAGGATCGATAAACCACGAAAACGGTTATTTAGCTATGCCCCAAAATGGAGGCAAACTTTCGACCTGCGATTTGTCCAAAATAGATATTTGGATTCGTAAAGGAATGTTAAACGATTAATATTTAATGGGATACGTATGAAAAAGATAGTATTAATCTTAAGTGTTTTAGCAGTTGTTGGTATAATTGCAGCAGCACTTGTATGGACATTTTATGTAAATAAACCGCACGACGATATCGAAAAAGCCACTCCAGCATATTCTTTATCAACCGAAGAAATATGGAAACAGTTCAATTCCGAGTTGAAAACTGCTGATTCGCTTTACACTGGAAAAGTAATCCAACTTTCAGGGGCTGTGAGCCGGATTGATAAAAACGATACAATAGTTTCGGTAATATTTGTGATGGCTGCCGACGAAATGTTTGGCGATAAAACCATAAGTTGCCAGATGTATGAAAGGCATAACGAGGAAGCTCAATCTATTACGCCTGGCACTATGTTGAAAATCAAAGGTTTCTGCACTGGTTATAACGACACCGACCTCATTTTTAACAAATGTTCAATAATCAAATAAAAGTCTTTCGGGTGAAAATCCGGTAATAAATATAAAGTTATGATACAAAACAAAAAATTCTTTATCCTGATCTTACTCGCTTCATTGAGTGGAAAATTGCTTGCTCAGGATTTGATGGATATGCTCAAAGATGAAACACCTCAAACCAATTATGCTTACGCAACGTTTAAAACTACCCGAATAGTGCTTGGCCAATCCATTGAAAGCCCTGCTGCCGGAACATTGCAGTTTTTGATAGAGCATAATTTTGGTTCATTGAACCAAGGGGCCTACAATATGTGGGGGCTTGATGTGTCAACCATCCGCTTGGGCCTGGAATATGGCATAAATGATTGGTTAAGCATTTCCGTAGGGCGAAGTTCGTATGAAAAAACCTTTGATGGGTCGGCAAAAATTAAAATTTTACGGCAAAGCACCGGGGCAAAAAACATGCCACTTTCCTTGAGTTTTTATGGTGGAACCATGCTCAACTCACTTCATTGGGCCGACGAAACAAGGACAAATTATTTTTCTTCCCGCTTGTCGTATGTTACTCAGTTGCTGATTGCCCGCAAATTTTCAAATGCATTGTCGCTGCAAATTACCCCTACTTACATACATAAAAACCTTGTACCGCTCCGTACCGACCAGAACGATAATTTTGCAATTGGTGCTGGTGGCAGGGTGAAACTTACCCAAAGGACAACTTTAAATGCCGAATATTTTTACTTACTTCCCGGAAGTGCAGCCGACAATTTCCAAAATTGTTTGTCGCTGGGGCTTGATGTCGAAACAGGTGGCCATGTTTTCCAATTTAGGCTTACCAATGCGCAACCCATGTTCGAAAGGGCTTTTATTACCGAAACCACCTCAAAATGGCTTGATGGGGGGATATATTTTGGATTTACTATAAACAGGGTGTTTACTGTGGTGAGCAAAGATGTGGCAAGATAAACAATACAATATTTTGAAGGTTTTCTAACTGTTTTTTGAAACCCCAATTCTCCCTTTTTAAACAAAAATCTTACCTTTAAATGTTGGTATAATTATTCAAACTAAACATTGAATCCACTCCAACAACCCCTTTCCAAAAAAAAGCCCTGAAAGGGCACGATTTCAATAACCGTGGGTGAAACCCACGGAAAAAGAAAAAGAGAATGAACAGCCCTGAAAGGGCTGAATCTCAACACACTAAATATTAACCCCTTTCAGGGCTGAGTTTACAGTGCGGTTTATGCCCACCGGTTTCGCAGGTGGTTCATCCTTTCAGGGCGACCAAGCTGCTTTTCGGAGTGGACTCAAATATCAAAAGTGAATAACTTTTGTAATCGGTTACAGCCCTATATTATTGGCCTCAGGAATAATTATTCTACTTTTGCCTAAAACATATTGCAAAATTTGATTATCTTCGCTTGCAATACAACCAATTTAATTCTAAATTTTCAGTAGTTAGGGTATGGATAATAAAAAAATAAAACCTACTTCACTCTTGCACCTGGGCCTTGATTTGGGGTCTATTTCGGTGAACACCATTCTTATGAACGAGGAGCGGCAGATAATTGAAAACCGCTATACATATTGCGAAGGACGCCCCTTTCATGTATTAAAAGGCATTGTTGTTGATTTGGTTGAAAAATACGGAGCCGAAAATATTGGCTGTATTGCCATAACCGGCAGCGGTGGGAAAAAAGCTTCCGAATTGATTGGAGGCGAATTTATAAACGAAATTATTGCCCAATCTACATCGGCAGCTATACTTTATCCCCAAGCCAAAACTATTATTGAAATGGGTGGTGAAGACTCAAAGCTAATTCTGATGGAGAACGGTAAGGAGAACGGTGCTTCACGCTTAGCGGATTTTGCACTTAACAGCCTTTGTGCTGCCGGTACCGGTTCATTCCTCGATCAGCAGGCCAAGCGAATTGGTGTGCCAATTGAAATTGAGTTCGGTAAAATGGCCCTTTTATCCGAAAACCCACCACGTATTGCTGGTCGTTGCAGTGTTTTTGCCAAGAGCGATATGATACACCTTCAACAACTTGCCACACCGGTACACGATATTGTTGCTGGTTTGTGCTTTGCGGTGGCACGAAATTTTAAGAGCAACCTGGGCAGGGGGAAAAAATACAAATCACCCTTTCTTTTCCAGGGTGGTGTTGCTGCCAATGCCGGAATGGTACGGGCTTTTAAAGAAGTTTTTGAATTAAACGACGACGAACTGATCGTTCCTGAATATCATGCCTCCATGGGGGCACTGGGTGCTTTGTACCACGTTCTGTCTAACGGTAGGGACACGATCACCAAGTTCAAAGGGATTGAGGAATTGGAGGCTTACCTGTTGAATTCCGAATACGAAAACATTTCGCATGATCAGCTTGTACAATCAATAGCTACTTACAACAAGGATGTTGTTGTAAAGAAAAAACCTGGCGAAAAAATTAAAGTTTCCCTTGGGGTTGATATTGGTTCGCTAAGTACCAATGTGGTATTGATTGATGACGAACATAATGTGGTAGCGCGTAGGTATTTGCCTACAGCAAGCAAACCTCTGAATGCGGTTCAACAAGGGTTAAAGGAAATTTTCGATGAAATTGGTGCTGATGTTGAAGTGGTTTCGGCAGGAACTACCGGTTCGGGACGATACTTGATTGCTGATTTTATAGGCGCAGATGTTATACGCAACGAAATTACGGCACAAGCTACCGCAGCCATTGATTTCGACCCAACGGTGGATACAATCTTCGAAATTGGCGGACAGGATTCAAAATATATTTCTATCCAAGATGGGGTTATTGTTGATTTTGAGATGAATAAAGTTTGTGCTGCTGGTACAGGCTCATTCCTCGAAGAACAATCGGAAAAGCTGAATATCAATATTATAAAGGATTTCGAAGAACTTGCCCTTTCGGCAAATAATCCGGTTAGGTTGGGCGACCGCTGCACGGTGTTCATGGAATCTGATCTCAATTCGCATCAGCAACGCGGTGCGGATAAAGATAATCTGGTTGGTGGACTGGCTTATTCAATTGTTCAAAATTACATACAAAAAGTTGTTGGCGACAAACCCATAGGGAATAAAATTTTCTTCCAGGGCGGCGTTACCAACAATAAATCGGTAGTCGCAGCTTTTGAGAAAATTACTGGAAAACAGATTATTATCCCCCCACACTTTGATGTTACCGGAGCCATTGGTGCGGCTATTTTGGCTCAGAAGGCAAAGGTAGAAGGTGTGCCATCACGTTTTAAAGGCTTTCATGTCAGCGATTTGCCTTTTAGTGTCGATAGCTTCGTTTGTAAGTCGTGTTCCAATAATTGTGAAATCCAAAAGGTTAAGATTGGAGGCGAGAAAAAACCAATGTTTTATGGTGGGCGTTGCGAATTGTACGAAGTGGATGATCGAAAAGGAAAAGGAAAGGATATTCCAAATTATTTTGAAGAAAGGCTCAAATACCTGATGGGCGATTACACCGAAGAAGCTCCTGATTCCCGCGTTACTGTTGGTATTCCGCGTGCTTTGATGGTTTTTTGGCAGCAGTTCCCGTTCTGGCGGAATTACTTCGAAGAACTCAATTTCAGGGTGGTGCTTTCTGATCCAACCGACTATCAGCTTACCAAAAAGTCGCTTGAATTAATGGTTGCCGAAACCTGCTTCCCGGTGGAACTGATTCATGGCCATGTTGATAACCTTCTTCAAAAAAATGTAGATTTCATCTTTTTGCCATTTATTGTTAATTCAAAAGGGACTAAATCAAATCCAACCAACAATCCAAACTGTCCGTGGATTCAGACATATCCGTTTATGTTGCGTTCGGCCTTCACGGATCCAAAAACCAAAGATAAATTCCTTACTCCGACATTGCATTTCCGATATTTTGGCAAGGTTCTCAATCAGGAGATTGCCTCGTTTATGAAGGAGCAATTCGGCATCGCAAAAACCAAAACAATTAAAGCAATTGAGGTAGCTGACCTTCAGCAAACTGCATTTGAAAATGCTTTACAAGCGCGAGGACGAATAATTCTCGAAAATCTTCCGAAAGATAAAAAAGCTATGGTTATCCTTGGCCGCCCTTACAATACAGGTGATCCTGCATTGAACCTGCGCTTAGTCGAGAAACTGATCAACCTTAATACCATACCTATCCCGCTTGATTTCCTTCCATTAAATCAT
>CAJAXK010000440.1 GCA_903946925.1 uncultured Bacteroidales bacterium
GGAATAAATTTGAGCAGAAAGGAATTTGGGTGCGAAACAAAATACTTGGGAAGCGCCAAAAATAACACAAGGTTAAAGCCAACTTCGGTCAATATTTTTATACTTCGGAACAATGCAAAGTTGAAAGCTTTATTTTTAAACCGCAATTCAGCAAAAAGCAAGGCTGTAAAACAATCGATAGCTAAAATTATGGCGGCGTAAATAATGTAATTTTCGGGGTGGCCGGCAAATGCACTCAAATGACCTGAAAAGGCCAGTATCAAAACCAAGAACAAAATTGAAGTTGTTCCAAGTGAGATAAGTGCTGTCGAAAAAGTGATATCTGCCCGTTCTCTATCCTTACTTGCAAACCTAAAAAAACCAGTTTCCATCCCAAATGTGAGCACCACCTGCAAAAGGGCAATGTAGGCAAGCAATTCGGAGGCCAATCCATAATTGCCTGTTGTGAGCATACGGGTATAGAGCGGAACGAAGAAAAAATTGATAACACGGGCAACAATGGAACTAAGTCCATAAATTGCAGTTTGCCCGGCCAATTGTTTTAATGGATTCAAAAATAGAAAAGTATTAAGACTGCAAAAGTAAGGAATATGTGCCTAAGACAGAAGTTTTGCTTTGTTTCATGATTGCAGCTTGTCAATTGGGAGTTGTATAATAAAGGTTGTGCCTTTGTCAGGAATGGTTTCGAACCAAATTTTACCATTTACGCTATCAATAATATTTTTTACCATTGCCAAGCCTAAACCCATTCCAGCAGTCTTAGTGGTAAAGTTCGGTGAAAATATCCGTGATTGGCTTTCGGTTGAAATACCAGTACCATTATCTTGAAATGATATCTCACAATAAGCACCAGATTGGGTTAACTTTATTAGTAAAAGACCTTGCCTATCGGCAGGAATTGATTGTAAAGCATTTTTAATCAAATTGTTAAACACCCTAAGTATTTGGTTCGGATCGGCTTTTATAATACAATTGCTAATAGTACTATCAACCTCTAAACGACAATAAGATTGGTTATGAAACAATGAACCAGCTTGTTGCACCAAAGGAACAATATCGAAAGCTTGTATTTGAGGTTCGGGCATTTGAGCAAAATCCGAAAACTCAGATGCAATAGCTGAGAGCGTATCTATTTGCATGATAAGAGTTTGCGAAAACCGCTTAAGCCTGGCCTCCCAATCTGGCGCTTTATCGTCCCAGGCGCGCATTAGCAATTGCATACTAAGTTTTATGGGAGTCAATGGGTTTTTTATTTCATGCGCTACCTGTTTTGCCATTTCGCGCCAAGCACTTTCGCGCTCGCTCTTAGCTAATAATTCTGCACTGCGTTCAAGCTCATCAACCATCCGGTTGTATTCGTTAACAAGCTGGCCGATTTCATCTTTCCGCTCCCAATCAATTTTTGCGTTTGAATTTCCGATTTTAAACTTACTAAACTGAATACCAATTTGTTTAAGTGGCTTGGTAATATACTGGGCCAAAACCAAAGCAACTAAAACCGTGATCAAAATCATTACCAGATAAATATTGGCGAAGGCAGTAATCAGGCCCGATATTTCGTGCCTAATTTCTTCTTGCCTGGCAAAATAGGGTAAATTCAAATATCCCAATAATTGATTTTCGTTGTTGCGTATCGGAGTGTAGGCCGACAAAAAAGAATAATCCCCAATGTGCTCTTTCTGTATAAAAAAGGTTTTGTTGGCAACAATTAGTTGCATTGCACTTTCAAAATTGATTTGTTCGGCTAACATGCCTTCCGAAAATATTTGCTCGCGCGAGGAAGCCAATAAAAAACCTTGCCTGTTAAAAATATTTATATCGCTAAAATAAGTATTCGATAAAGTACGCAACAACTCAGATAAATCGCTTTGTGATATACGGTCGAAGCTTTTTTCCGAACCATATCTTGTTTCCACATCAATTAAAGCGGAATTTAGCTTTTCAGTTAATATCCTATTGTTTTTATTTGTATTTAACTTATTGATAAATAGTACACTTACAGTAACCAACACAATTGAAGACAATACGATTACTGCAATAAGAATAACTTGTAACCTGAACCGAAAAGTATATATATTCATTCTAAAATTAAATATTTTACCGTCTATAATTCTTATTATCAACAGTATAAATATTTGTAATAGAAATAAATAAGAAAACGGGGTAATCAAATTAGAAACCTCTGCATTTTCCTTGCTAATTATCACCACAAAATTTTTGTTTATGGTATATGAAAAATGACTGAACCCATTCGAATTACTAAACTTATTACCCGATATAGTATTGATATTTTGCTTGTTAATTAAGTTATAAGAAAATTTACCAACATTTTTTATTAACTCCCCATTGCTATAAAAAGCGTACGAATATCCAGAATAATTATCAGTATTTGTATTTCGGTTATCAATCAATAATTCAGGATAACCTAAACCTTTCCAAATATCATTTGAACTTATTTCGATAAAGATATTTATGTAGTTAGATTTTTCAATGCCTTTAGGGTTGATTTTAATTTGACCCAGATAGTACATAGCATCAACTGACTGCTTCAAGAAAAATAAACCCGGCACCGAAACAGGTTCCATGAACTGATCAATCTTTCCCCGAAAATAGTCTTCACAATTAGCAATAACATTTCCGGGTTGAATTCTAAGGCTCTTATCCCGCTGGCACACTGTAATTTGCACAATATACTTTTTCCAAAAGCCCGAAAAATAGCGATCCTTAATATAGTTGGCAACTTGAGTTTGAACAGAATCTGTTGGGCACTCTTCAATTAAATGAGATAGAACTGCATCGCTACCTATTTCCTTCGCGGCCTCGCTATAGTAGTATTCAGCTACATTATCCCTTGCATCCGCAAGCCGGGTTGCAAGTAAAATTCGCTTGTCATGCTCGCGCGAAGTTTCGGCCGTGTTTAAAATAATCGTTCCCAACAGTGATAAAATAAATACTCCCGGAATTAACCAAATAACTAATGATTTGGAATTAGAATAATAGGTTGATAACAAAAAATAGACCCAAAATAAAACTAAGAACACAAGTATCGGAACAATATGAAAACTACTAAATAAAAAGAATAATAGAAGAGAAACAACACTAGCGATAAGGGCAAAAAGCGAATATTTTTTTCTGGCCCTGAAGTAACTAAAAAACTCTTTTGCAAAAAATTGAAAAATAAATAAGAAACAACTTAGCAACAAAGCAATAGCCACCATACCAAAATGGCTAATAGGCTTCATACTTAATATGTTTTCAAAATCGAATGAAATACTCGAATTAATAACTAATCCCGAAATAGTATCAACTAAGGCAGTGAAACAAAGCAGTAGTATGGCCATGAAAACAAATAACAATAAAGGCCTCGAATATTTAAGCCAATGGTTTGCACGGTTGCGGAATTTGAAATGTTTAAACAACAGATACGATAATTGAAGCCCTAAAAAGGCATTTATTAATAAATCGCCAAGTGATGGAAGCAAATCGGAGGAAGCGAAAAACTCAGGGTTAAAAAAGTGGATTTGATATAAAGTAGCCGGGAAGCGCAAAAGCAATTGTAAATATCTCAACAAAATTATTGAGAACAGAAACACCAAAAAATAAACTGATTTGTTAACATTCCCTTTTGTAACCGCGGAATAAAAAGCATACAAAGCAGCAACAATACACAGAAAACCGGACATATAAATAATAAATAATATGTATTGTGCCCATAAAGCCAATTCGCTCGCCCGGCTAAAATTTAAGCTAAACAGAAAAGTCCCTTTAGTTGAATATATCTGGTATTTACCAGGAGCCATACTTATGGCTGCATTTGGGGGGGCACTGAACTGTTTATTAAAACCTCTCGGTAGGTATTCATTTTCATATCTGTAATTATGCTTCAATAATTGAATTACAATTATTTGGTGGTTATTATGCTGTTTCCGCTTTAAAATGTAATAGCCATTTCCAGTTTCAACAACATCCGAAGCTAACCTCCGATCCGAAGAACTGAAAATAATTGGAGCAGCAAAAACATTGGAAGTCCAGAATTGTAGGCTATCATTGGTATAAACTAAAATTTCAATACCTTTTTCAGCAAATTTATTTCTATA
>CAJAXK010000441.1 GCA_903946925.1 uncultured Bacteroidales bacterium
TGCGGGTGTTTACCGAGGCGTACAGATGTGTAAAATTTCTATAAAGCCTTGACTTTTTATTCGCCCATAGCTTATTTTTAAAGGAGCTCATGAGACCGCTTCGCTAAGTTGGTACTTTTGTGTCAAGACAAAAGGACAATAAAAAATAAATCTTTTAGCAAATGTTTGTTAAATAGCACCTCAAAATAAGAATTAGCCCGCCTTTTGGGTTTAATCAGCTTATTCCTGGTTATTTGTGTATTTTGTGATAATCGTATTCCTCAGTCCAACATACATTTCCGTTACTTTATCCATCAAACCATTTGAATAGGATGTAAGGTATTCCTGAGCTTGCTTTGGGTTTTTCTTATAGAGGTTCTGGGCTTCGAGTTCGCGCTGGTTTTGGGTTGTAAATATTTCATTTTCAAAAGGATCGCGCACGGCACGCACATCTTTTATTATTTCCTGGAATTTCAGGTTGGCCAGGTTATCAACAAAATCTATTGCCCAGCGGGCCGATTTTTCATCGTATTTATTTGGGTCGTATAAATTGTACGTTTCAGCAACCGAAAGGTTTCCCGCATAAATCGGCACATAAGGGCTGAAATAGGGATTGTCGAGATACACCCAATACACGCCACCAATTTCGTTTGGCAGCCATCCACGAAGTTGCATTACCATGCCATAATGACCACGATGGCGTGCTACAGGTCGGCGATAGGTTTGTTTTATGAGTTTCCGCATGTCGCTCCCTGCAAAAGGCGTTGCCATGGGACTTTTTATGTAGCCGCCTTTCCCATCGGGCACAAGCCATTCGGGATAGGAAGTCATATCATAAATGGTGCCTTCGAAGGTTGAGCGCTGAAAAGCTATAACGTCCTGAACGGATATCTTTTTCTCGGGAACTGCTGAAAATGGATACAGCGAAAGAGGTTCAACTATTTGATAATAAGGCTGCATTCCTTTAAAAGAGTTAGCCGGGTCGAGAAAACGGTTTGGCCATTTTTTAAGGTTTGGCATAAAAGTCTGGTAAAATAGCCAGAACCTGCTGGTTGCAAATTCAACAGGCAAGGGCGCATAAATATCTTGCCACACGAAAGGTTTCCCCGAAGCCGGGTCGTACCAGCCGCGTTCGACAGCAGCCTGCATATAATTGGACGAAACCATAAAATTCTTCTTATCCGCAGCATTTATCTCCTTGATAATGCTCCAATTCGGTATCATAGCTGCCTGGTCGTCGCCCATGCGTTGTGCAGCCCAAATGGCCCCGGGTTTGTGGCTTTCGGGTGTCCATCCCAGCCCAACGCTGAAAACTTCAAAAACCCAGGCTTCTTCGGTATCGGCAATAACAAGCGTTTCGGAGCCGTCGCCAGTAGAAGGAAGGAAACCATACGTTGTCATTAATTCGCCAATAAAAGCCGTGGCTTCGCGGGCCTTTTTGAAGCGCTGCAAGGCAAAAATCATAGCTTGTTCAATAGTCATGATCTGCTTGCCGGTTTGCATGGTAACAAACAACTCTTCACGCTGCGAGGTGGTGCTTTCGGCAATGCCCAACTGATACTCGTTCAAATGTGAGTAGGCTGACTGGAAATAAGCAAATGTTTTTTCAACCTGTGGGATATAACCGATAATTTTCCCATCATCGTTCAATGCCCTGTCGGCATCCTGTATCCCCCAATACACCGGCGCTTTATCGCCAGGCTTAAAAGTCTGTGCCGGCACCCTGAAAATCCTTGAATCGGCTCCAGCATCGGTATGCGAAATCAATACCGAACCATCAGTAGTTGCTTTTTTACCGGCAACAATTACAGTACAGGCAAATACTTCAGGAGCCAGCAGCAAAGCAGTTAAAGCAAAAGTGAGAAAAAGGGGTTTGAAAGGTTTCATTTTACAATGGTTTTGTGATGGATAGAAATTTTGGGTAAAGGTAGGGAAATGAAAGATTAGGTGAAGTAGATACAGATTAATGATTTGAAAATTTGGCATATATCAATGTCTATAACTATTAAGAGTCAGTTTAATGTTGTAAGCGGCACTTCAACTTATTGTGAAATTTATATAAAACTGTTCTCTGTACATTTTCCCCTAATTGCCCAAAATATCTTATTTTTGGCAAATGAAAACAAAGCAGCAACATATTGATTTTTGGGTCGAACAGGCTAAAGACGATTGGACTGCTGTTTTTACCTTATTCAACCGCAAGAACTATTTGCAATAGCTGTTTTTTGCCCATCTTGTCATCGAGAAATTATGCAAATCGCTATGGATAAACACAATATCGAAAACACACCACCACGAACACATAACCTTATTCATTTGTTATCGGCAACCCCTGTTTTACTGGACGATGAAAAAAGTGAGTTTTTACTGAATTTAAACCGTTTTCAGTTAGAAGGCCGTTACCCTGATTACCTAACCAAATTGCACACCATTTGCAACGAGCAGTTTACTCAATCAATACTAAGTTCAACCAATAAAATAAGGGTATGGTTACTCGGGAATCTGCAATAAATTTAGCCAAATCGTTTATTGGTGATTGTAAAACCAAAGGATTGATTTTTTCAAAAGTATTGATCTTTGGTTCGGTGGCAAAAGACACCTTGCACGAATGGTCTGATATTGATTTGTTATTGGTTTCGGATCAATTCAACGACAACGTTTTTGATAACCTGAAACTTTATTCAAAAATCAATATTAAATATCCACTAATTGAAACACATCCATACCCAACAAATTATTTTAATGAAGGGGATGGATTTATAAATGAAATTACTAAAGATAGTATTGAGATCTATCAATAAAAGGCAGCTTTCACAGAATAAATGAACCACTACATAGCATAGCTTCTAAGGTTTTATAATAAAACCAAAGCTAAACTGAGTTTTATGCTATTTCGTTTTAGATGACCGATCCGGTAAAATTAAACAGCAAATATATCCAAACCCCTACTTCTTCCTAATATCATAAGCCAGCATATCGCCGCCATGCCTGAGGTAAAGCACACCTTCGGAAATTACAGGGATGGTAAAAAACTCCTTCGTGCCTACCGGCATTTTGAAGGAACTTATCAGTTCCATTTTTCCGTTATCGGGTTTTACCAGGCCAACTTTCCCCTTTTCGGTGTAGAGGTAAAGCATTTCGTCGGCATAAATCAGGGCACCTTTATCAAACTTTAAAGAGTCGGAAATAATGCCTGTTGTGGCATCCACACTGCAATAACGGCGGGGCTTGTATTGCGATGAATAAATGTAATTCCCCAATTTTACAAAACCGCCATGAACATCTGTAACCGTTTCGTTGTTCCAGATTTCCTTGATTGTGTGCCCATCTTCCGATAACGAAAGTTTTACGGCCCCATTTCCTCTTCCTGTGATATAATAAAGGCTGCCATTTTCGTACAGCGAAGTATTGGCATGTATATCGCCATCGCCTTTTAATGGCCTGTTCCACAGCAGTTCGCCAGTTGCGGCATCGAGCCCTATAAGATTATGGATAGAGTAATTAACAATGATTTTTCGCGAAGGCAATTTGATAAGCAAGGGCGAAGTATAGGCAGTTGAATCTTTCATTGCATTCGAAACCCATACAATTTTCCCTGTAAAGCGATCGAGTGCCACAGCGTTTGTGTCCGGTCCGCCGGGAAAACAATAAACCAGCTTATCATTAATCAGTGGCCCTTCCGAATAGCCAAAACGTACATTTATGCCATGCAAATCCTTAATCATATCTACCGACCATTTCTCATCACCTGTGTTTGCATCGAAACATATCAGACGTCCCATGCTGGTTTCAACATACAGCAAGCCATCAACCAGGGTAGGGGTGGAACGCGAACCCGTAAAGTTTTCCATCCAATCGCGGCCTGTCTGCTTTTTCCAGATCAAAGTCCCAGATTTAGTGTATGCAAACAAATAGCCGATACTATCAATTTCGCCGGTAACATAAATCCTGTCGCTGGAAACAACGGGCGAACTATATCCGTTTCCAACCCCTTCCACTTTCCAGAGAACGGCCGGCCCTTCCTCTGGCCAGGATTTAAGCAGGTTTGTTTCGTTATAAATGCCGTTTCGTTCCGGGCCGCGGAATTGGGCAATGGATTGGGCACTTAGGTTTGAAACAAAAAGCAAGAAACAAGCTATGAATAACAAAGCCTGAGATTGTTTGTGGATGCTAGATTTTGTGAACATATAATCAGAGGTTTAGGGTCAGGAAAATATGTGGTAAAAATAGGACATTGGATTATAACTCCAGCCTCATTTTGACAAATGACTCGAAATAATCGTTGAAATTTGGAAAATTATCTGCAACTGGAAAATTCCTAATAAAAAAAGCAACAGACGAAAGTTAAATCGAATGCGTAAAAAAATCTGATTCATCTTTAAAGAGAAATCATATCTGCATTTACAAAGGGATAAGCTGCAACTATTCCAACTTTGCACTTTGCACTTTGCCTTCTAACCTTTGCCCTTTAACCTTTGCCTTTTGCCCTTTAACTTACTTCCTTATATCATAAACCATCAGCGAATTTCCATGGCGGATATAAAGCCTGCCGTTATCAATAACCGGGTGCGCCCAATGTTGGTCGGCTCCGTAAGGCACTTTAAACGAACTGATTTTGTTAAAACCTGTTACTGTTGGTTCAACTAAAGCTACTATTCCACCTTCATCATACGTATAAATCAAACCTTCGGCTGAAATTATGGTGCCAGGTTTTCCGTTAAATTTGTCGAAAGCAACTTCTTCACCTGTTTTCCAGTCGAGGCAATGCAAGCCTTTGATTTTGTCGCCAAGACCGTAAACACGTCCGTTGAGTAAAACCATTCCGCCCATTCGGCTGTCGAGGACTGCATTTTTCCACACTTTTTCCACTGAGCTTCCATCAATTGACAGTTTCAGCATAACGCCACCATAGCCATATCCCGAAACGCAATAAAGATAACCATCCTTGTACAAAGGTGTGTTGGCATGTACTGCATACATGTTAATCTGTTCGTAGTCCCAAAGTTTCCAGCCGGTTTCAGCATCAATACCAAGAATGGATTTTTCCGTCATGGTAACAACTATTTTTCGGGTTGGCAATGTTATCAGCGTTGGTGAGCAATACGCACTTATTTGTCCGTTACCGGGATTACTCCATATCAGTTTTCCAGTATTTTTATTCAGTGCGATTACATTGTTTTTTTCGCCACCAACGGTGCAAAAGAGTTTTTCGCCATCAATAAGCAGGTTTTCGGTAACGCCCCACACTATATTGCGGCCATCATACTCTTTCATATTTTCGACCGCCCAGAGGATATTTCCCTTATCAGCCGATAGGCAGACAATTTTGCCGAACGAACTCATCAGATATACTTTACCGTCGTTGATCAGCGGCGTTGAGCGGGTTCCGGGATAATTCTCCGACCATTCGTCGCCATAAGGAGTG
Organism: uncultured Bacteroidales bacterium; assembly: GCA_903946925.1. Classification (GTDB taxonomy): domain Bacteria; phylum Bacteroidota; class Bacteroidia; order Bacteroidales; family UBA4417; genus UBA4417. The sequence goes on from CAJAXK010000441.1 coordinate 5,405, forward strand.
TCCCAAACAAGTTTGCCATCGAGTGAAAATGCAAAAATATGACCTTTGCCATCAATCATTCCGGCTGTGTAAACCTTATCGTGCGAAACAACGGCAGCCGAGGAGTGACCATCGCCAATTTTATCGTAATGCCACAAAAGTGTAGGCCCATTTTCAGGCCAAGAACGCAGCAACCCGGTTTCGTTATATATTCCATCGCGGTTTTTCCCACGCCATTGGGCCGCATCTTGGGCTGTTAACTGGTTGAAAAAGAGGGATGAAGTAAGGAGTATTGACAGAAAATATTTCATCTGGTTTCAGTTTTAAAATTTCGATAAAAATACAATTATTCTATTTGCTATCAACCTGTATGTGAAAACAGAAAAATAATTTGATAGTTTGTTTCAAATCGCCGGCAAAGTACAGTTTTATAACTTTGACTTGATGTGCCATTGAGCTAATCACGATTTTTTATTGCAATGGTAAAAAGCGTTTAATTGTGCCCACCGAAAAGATTTTTTTTTCAATCAATCAACCTAAGCAGGAGTAAAAGTTCGCTTTTTATATTGCTGATATTGTCACTGTTGTGAGATTTTCGAGTGCAATAGGAATATTGGTAAAATAAAAAACCAGTCGGAAACGACTGGTTTTTTATTCCTAGGAAACCGTGATTTGCTTCGTGGGTTTCGGTTTTGCTTCTTCTTTCTTTGGAATGTGGATAGATAGGATGCCATTTTCGTATTTTGCCTCAATCCGCTCATTATCAACTATTGCTGGCAAAACGAACGAACGGCTGAACGACTGGTAACTAAATTCGCACCTCGTAATCCGTTCCTTTTCTTTAACCTGGTTCTCAGATTGTTTTTCCGAAAAGATGGTAAGAAGATTGTTTGTCAATTCAATTTTGAAATCATCTTTTGTCATTCCGGGGGCAGCCATCTCGACAAAAAACGCTTCATCTGTCTGTTTGATGTTTACCGATGGCAAAGTGGTGTTTGTAAGCGAATAATTCTGGTTAGACCAGTCGTGCCAGTCGCGGTTTAAAAAATCCCCAAAGAAATTTGACCATGACGGCAGATAATTTTCTCTTTTAATCAGTGACATGATAGCCTCCTTTTTTTGATTGGTTAAACAACTTAGGTTTATTAATTTGAGTCAACAAAATCAAAAAAAATGCCAAATCAAAAATCAGGTAAAAAAAATCTTAAACTACAAGATATCAGATGTTTATGTTAAATAAATTTATATTTTTTGCGACAAATTGACACTGGAAAATGTCAGATTGCCATTTCATATTTCTGGTATCGTGCCAATTGTCAGACTGCAAAAAAATGTGTAATTCAGCCATAAAAAAAAGCCCTGACTCTGCAAGGCTTTTAACAATTTTCAGGAACTTTTTTGATGTCCTACCTCATCCTCTTGTATTCGTTGATCAACCCATTTGTGGAAGCATCAAGGCTGTTGACTTCCGAATCCCCTTCCAATTCCGGTAAAATGATGTTTGCAAGTTGCTTCCCTAACTGTACGCCCCATTGGTCGAAACTAAAAACATTCCAGATAACGCCCTGGACAAATATTTTTTGTTCGTACATCGCTATCAATGAGCCTAATGTGCGTGGGGTGAGTTTTTTAAACAAAAAAGAGTTTGTTGGAATGTTGCCTTCAAAAACCATATAAGGGAGCATATCGTCAATTTCGGATTGGTTTTTTCCGGCCGATTTTAACTCTGCCTCAACTTGTTCGGCTGTTTTACCAAGCATCAATGCCCCTGTTTGTGCGAAAAAGTTAGCCAGCAGTTTTGGGTGGTGGTCGCTCAGTGGGTTGTGGCTAATGGCAGGTGCCATAAAGTCGCAGGGGATCATTTTTGTACCCTGATGGATAAGCTGGTAAAAAGCATGTTGGCCGTTTGTGCCAGGCTCGCCCCAAAGGATTGGTCCGGTTTGGTAAGTAACTTTTTTGCCGTTGCGGTCAATGTATTTGCCGTTGCTTTCCATGTTTCCCTGTTGGAAATAGGCTGCAAACCGGTGCAAATATTGGTCGTAAGGTAAAATGGCTTCAGTTTCGGCTCCATAAAAATTGTTGTACCAAATACCAATTACAGCCAATATTACCGGGATATTTTGTTCAAATCCGGTTTCGGCGAAATGTTTGTCCATAGCATTTCCGCCTTCGAGCAATTCGGTAAAATTTTCGAAACCAATGCCGCAGGCAATCGAAAGCCCTATTGCCGACCATAACGAATAGCGTCCGCCTACCCAATCCCAGAATTCGAACATGTTTTTCGTGTCAATCCCAAATGCTGCAACAGCCTTTGCATTGGTCGAAAGTGCAACAAAGTGATTTTTAACAAAATCTGTATTTTTGGCGTGAGAAAGGAACCAACTTCTTGCCGATTCGGCATTGGTCATGGTTTCCTGGGTGGTAAAGGTTTTGGAAGCTATGATGAAAAGGGCGGTTTCAGGGTTTACCAGTTTCAGGGTTTCGGCAATATGGGTTCCATCCACATTAGAAACAAAATGGAGTTTGATATTTTCTTTTTGGTAATGTTTCAAAGCTTCGGTTACCATAAGCGGGCCTAGATCGGAGCCACCAATGCCAATATTCACTATGTCGCTTATTGGTTTGCCTGTGTAGCCTTTCCATTCGCCCGAGATGATGCTTTCGGAAAATGCTTTCATTTGCCCTAACACCTGGTTTATATCGGGCATAACATCTTTTCCATCCACATAAACCGGCGAATTTCCCCTGTTGCGCAAAGCTGTATGAAGCACCGGCCTGTTCTCGGTTTTATTTATGCGCTCGCCTGTAAATTGGCTGGTTATTGCATCTTTAAGCCCACATTCGCGTGCCAATTGCAACAACAATGAAAAAACATGGTCGTCAACAATGTTTTTCGAGAAGTCGACAAGAATATCCTCGAATTTCACCGAATATTTCCCGAAACGATGCGCATCATTTACGAAAAGGCTTTTCATTTGCGTGCCTTTAAAAGTAGCAAAGTATGCTTCAAGTTCTTTCCAGGCAGGGGTTGTGGTTGGGTTTACGGTTGGAAACATGTTTTTTGTTTTTTTAGGTTACCGGTTTTTGATTTGAATAAAAATCTAACTTCAATGTACATCCTGAAGTTAATTTAGGTTTGTTTTTAATCTTAGTTTAATTCAAAAAGTACGAATTATGATTTGCTATTTACGATTTGTTTTCAGGGAGTTATAATTGTCAATCGTAACCTGTACATCGTAAATAACTATAAATCCCGATTTTATTGACAGGCCAAATTTATCATTTATTGGAATGTTGTGGAGGCAAATGTACAAAAATGCTCGCGACGGCAAAACTGGATTGCTATTAATACTTGAATGTTGCATCCTTTAAATCCACAAACTTTGGGTTGTTTTTGTTTAAAATTCGGAAAAAAATTAATAGAAAATTTTACAGGGAATTCTCGATTATCCTATATCTTTGTTTGGTATAAAGTAAAAGGTTTCAAGTGCAATCCATACATTTTTTATTAGGTTTAAATTTGTTCCTTCCCGCCAAATAAATTCTGACTCATGAAATAGCCATGATTGTAAAAAATCACCAACCGAAGATGATATTATAATCAATCTGGCGTATTCCATCTGACCCCTAAAAAATAAATAATAACAGATGAAAAAATCCATTTTTACCTTAGCCCTAAGCTTGATTTTTGTATTCCTGTTTGCACAGGATGAAAAGAAAACCGTTTTTGAAATTTCCGGACAGGTAATGACAGATATGGGGTACAATTTTAACCAATCGAATCCTGATTATTATGATGTTATGAGGCCGACCCAATTGCCTGCATACAAAAATCAATATGGTGTTGATGGGAATGTGTTTTTTGGCGTACGCCAATCGATGCTTGGGTTTAAGAGTTTTACCCCAACAAAGTATGGTGAGTTGACGACCCGTTTTGCTTTCGACCTATTTGGTGTTGGAAACGATGCGGGGAAAACGGCATTTCATATTCTGTATGCTTACGCCGAGTTGGGGATGTTAGGCGTTGGGCATAACTGGAGCTTGTTCTGCGATTTTGATGGATTCCCGAATATGGTTGAATACTGGGGGCCGGTGGGCATGTCGCTTTGTAAAAACGTGCAGGTCCGTTTTATCCCTATACAGGGCAAAAACCGGCTTGCATTTGCGCTCGAAAGGCCGGGGGCAAGTGCCGATGAAGGGATTTACCGCAACAGGATTGAACTCGACAGTATCAGCCCAAGGTTTTCGCTGCCCGATTTATCAGCCGAATTCAGGATGAGCCGATCATGGGGCTATGTTGAATTAGCAGGTTTGGTCCGAAAAATAGAGTGGGTTGATCAGGCTACCCATGCGTACGATATAAGTGGAAGCGCGATTGGATGGGGGTTTAACCTGAGCACAAACCTGAAAATAAGCAAAAAAGATGTTTTCGTTGGACAGGCAATTATCGGCCAAGGAATTCAGAACTATATGAACGATGCTCCAACCGATATTGGAATCAAAAATGATTTCAGCAATGCCAAATCGCCAATTAAAGGTGTTGCGCTGCCACTTTTTACTTTCGAAACTTATTTGAACCATCAGTGGAACGAGAAATTCAGCAGTGCAATTGGCTATTCAGCAATACATACCGAAAATACCGACGGCCAACATGCCGATGCTTTTAGAAATGGGAGATATGCAAGTACCAACCTACTGTTTTATCCAACGCCTACCATGATGGCAGGTGTGGAGTTGCAATGGATAAACCGCGAAAATTACAATGATGGCTGGAAGTCCTCAGCTACAAGGGTTCAGTTTTCGTTCAGATATAGTTTTAAACAAGAATTTTATAAAAGCAACAAAAATTAGCCGGGATTGGGGAAGTAAATTAAAGCTGGGGCATAAAGTTACTACAAAGCATTTATAGATTGATGCACAAGGAGTTGATATTTAGCCACTACCCTGGTAGTGCGAAGTGCTTTTAAATTGCAGCATTGTTTTCAAATTCATCCAGTAACGCCAGCGCCTCATCAAACCCATTTGCACGCATAAACCTATCGCGCCAATGGGCAGCGCCGTTAAAACCGTTGAGGTATATTTTAAAAAACCGTTTCAAAACATTGTAATCCTTGCCATTGCCCCAAGTGTTCCGGTAAAGTGTTATGTGTTTGCGCATCAGTGAAATACGTTGTGCAATATCAATTTCAACCGGATATTTATTGAACATCCAAGGGTTTTTGAAAACCCCAGTCCCAACCATAACACCATCAACATCAAATTGCTGGATCCGTTCCAAGGCTTCGGTATAACTACACACATCCCCATTCCCAATTATAACCGCGGAGCTGCCGGTTTGGTTCCTTACTATAACAGCCTTGCCAATTTCGTCCCACAATGCCGGCCCGTTCGACATCATTTTGCGGGTGCGGCCATGCACAGTAATGGCTTTTGGCGCGGTTTCGAGCAAATGGCCAATCCACTCTTCGGTATTTATTCGACTAAAGCCAATGCGTGTTTTAACGCTTACCGGCAATGGCGTTGACTCGGCTGTGGCGTAAATTATTTCTTTTGCTTGTTCGGGAAAGTTTATGAGGTTGGCGCAACTGCGGTTTTTTACCACTTTTTTAACAGGGCAACCCATATTGATATCAATGCCATCAAAAATCTGCATTTCGGAAATCAAACTTGCGCTGAGCCGGAATTTTTCGGGGTCACTGCCCCATATTTGGGCAACTAATTTTGTGCCCCTCGATTTGAGCAATTCCATTTCGCTGGCGTTAACAAGCAGGCGTTCAATTACTTTAGCGCGTCCTTTTTCGTGGCAAAGCCCATCGGTGGAAGTAAATTCGGTAAAAACCACATTCAACGCATCCACTTCCGATACCGAAAGCACCACTTCACGGAAAACGGTGTCGGTAACATCTTCCATGGGCGCAAGCGCGATAATGGGCTTTTTAATGGTTTGCCAGAAATTATCCATTTATGCTCATTTTTTGTTCCAAATTCAAATTCCTGTCGAGTAGAAAGGGTGATAATTTGCTTTTATAAATTTTGCTTCCTTCGTATTTTTTGTGGTTTGTGATGCGCAACTGTCGGCGGGCTTCAATAGGTAGGTGGATTATGCCGCTACATTCTTCAGAACAGCATTTTTCGTATTTCTCGGCACAAGCGGCACATTGTATAAACAGCAAATGGCAATCGTCATTGGCGCAGTTTACGTGGATATCGGCAGCTTTGCCGCATTGATGGCAGTGCGAAATTACCTGTCCGTCAATGGTTTCGCCCAATCGCTCATCGAAAACAAAGTTTTTGCCGATAAATTTCGACTGCAATCCAAGTAGTTTTATCTGTTGTGCGTATTCAATAATGCCCCCGTAAAGTTGCGAAACATCCTTAAAACCATTGTGAATCAGGAACGAACTCGCTTTTTCACAACGTATGCCGCCGGTGCAATACAGCAGTATTTTCCTGTCCTTTTGTGTTTCAAACTCATTGATTACCATTTGTATGGCATCCTTAAATGTGTCAGCATCGGGGCAAACCGCATTTTCGAACCTTCCAATCTCGCTTTCGTAATGGTTGCGCATATCAATAACCAGGGTTTCGGGCTGTGCCGATAATTCGTGAAACTCAAGCGCGCTCAGGTGTGTACCAACTTTCGACAAATCATAGCTGCCGTATTCAAGGCCATCGGCCACAATTTTCGGGCGGACTTTTATGGTTAACTTATAAAAGGATTTTCCATCATCTACAATAGCGTATTTTATGGGTACTCCGGTAAGTTCGGGTAGTGAATACAAGTGGAGCAAGAATCGGCCAAGATTATGTTCAGGCACACTCATTTGTGCGTTTATGCCTTCGCGGGCAATGTATATTCGGCCAAAACAATCCAATTCGCTCCATTCACTGAAAAGCCTGTTCCGGAATTCAACCGGATTTTCTATATTTACATACTTGTAAAACGAAAGTGTTTTTCGGCTAAACGCTTCGTATTTAATGCGTTCCTTCAGTATTTGTTTGTTTACCCTGTTTTCTAACATAAAATTGTAGGCTGTTAAATTAGTTTTGGCGATCTGAAAATTGGTTCAAATTTCAAGATCCGTAACAAAACAAAATTTTTCATTGTTTTGTTTATATCTGTTTTAGATGGGATTGTCTTTAATGGGTACATTTACCTTCCAAATTACATTTACAGTGTTAAACTGATAGGTCCCGAATAAACCTTTAAATCTGCACGATATAAAAATGGAAAAAATAGAACAGTTGTCGCCTGAACAGCAAACAGAATTGATCAATGTGTTAAAAACCCGTTTTGAGAAAAATATGAACCGCCATAAGGGCATTGAATGGGTTAAAATACAGGAAAAGTTGGAGGTTAATGGACAGAAATTGTGGTCGCTCAACGAAATGGAAAGAACCGGAGGCGAACCCGATTGTGTTGGTCTTGACCAAAATACAGGCGAATATATTTTTTATGACTGTGCGGCAGAAAGTCCAAAAGGCCGACGCAGTGTTTGTTACGATCGCGAAGGCCTGGAAAGCAGGAAAGAACATAAACCGGAAAACAATGCTTTGGATATGGCCACTTCCATGGGAATCGAACTATTGACAGAAGACCAATACAGGCAATTGCAGGAACTTGGGAATTTCGATTCCAAAACTTCAAGTTGGGTGAAAACCCCTGCTGAGATCAGAAAACTTGATGGAGCCCTTTTCTGTGATTTCCGCTATGGCCAGGTTTTCGTGTACCACAATGGTGCATCTTCTTACTATGCTGTTAGGGGGTTTCGTGGGGCTTTGAGGATAGGCTAAAACTATAAAATGTTTACTAAAATCAGCAGTTAAAATCGCTTCCAATACCCTTTTTTTATTCTCGTTTTAAAAACCCAGAACGATTCATCCCCATAAATTGGAACCCGTTTTACGACATAATCATTTTCAAAAGGCCATGAATTTATCCGGCTTCCGACCCTCATTCCATAAACAATCCCAAGTTTTTTGAGCAGTTTTCCAAAGGCTTCATTCTCAACTTTATCTTTTGGATATTTGCCA
>CAJAXK010000442.1 GCA_903946925.1 uncultured Bacteroidales bacterium
CTCCTGCTATTATTTGCATTTTTTTGCAGCCAAACATTTATTTATGCCCAACAACAAACCAGTACAGTAAAAGACAAAAAGGTCTCAATCCTATTGTACAACGATGGCACTTGGAGTTATGCCGATACTATCCCTCAATTTCACCAATCCTCTCCCATCATTTCCGGCTTGGAAATACCCAAAACAAAACCCACCGACAAAATTATTTCACATACAGGCTATTCCCTTTTATTCAACAACAAACACAAGCAAGCCAATTGGGTAGCCTACGAACTAACCAGCGGCGAAACAAACAAACAATTCGAACGCACCGATAAATTTCTCATCGATCCTATGGTGAAATCAGGAACAGCAACTGATGCCGATTATTCCGGCTCAGGCTATGACAGAGGCCATTTAGCACCAGCCGCAGACATGGGATGGTCATCTGCAACCATTTCTGAATCCTTTTATTATAGCAACATGAGTCCACAATTACCGGGCTTTAACAGAGGCATCTGGAAGAAGCTCGAAGAATTGGTCCGTACTTGGGCAGTCGAAAACAACGCACTTTACATCGTAACCGGCCCTGTATTAACCTACAACCTACCAACCATCGGCCCCGATAAAGTATCAGTCCCAAAATACTTCTATAAAGTAATCCTCGATTATACGCAGCCAGAAATAAACGGCATAGGATTCATCATACCGAACGCAAGTTCATCCGAACCGCTTCAGGAGTATGCAGTTACAATCGACAGTGTTGAAAAACTTACCGACATAGATTTTTACCCAACACTTCCGGACGACCAGGAAACGCAGATTGAAAAAACCCTTTGCCTAAATTGTTGGTCGTGGAAAAGCACAAAGACAAATAAAAAAGGTTCAGATAACAAAGAATCAACATCCGTTCAATGTGAAGGAAATACCAAAGCAGGTGCCCAATGTAAAAACAAAACCCAGGATCCATCAGGTTATTGCTACCTTCATAATTCCCAACAAACCCCACAGCAAAGCACTACCAACACCAATACACAAACCGCACCTGCAAAATCCACCACCAAATCAACATCCGTACAATGTTCCGGCACAACTAAAGCTGGTAGCCGCTGCAAAAACATGACTACCAATTCCAATGGCCGATGCTACCAGCACGGCGCCAAATAAACTAACAACAAGCCCATTTATAACTATACTAGAAATGGGATAAAAAGTCTTATTTGTTTTTCAATGAGAATGACAATGCAAACAAAGGGAACAATCAGTAAAGCACTGTAAATAAACTCCGTGTACCTAAGTGCACTCAGTGCCTCTGTGGTGAAAATATCAAATCTAAATGCAGCAATTTATCCCGTTTTGAGTATAATAGTAATACATATATTACTTTCAAAATTTAAAACATAAGGCGGATACTCTTAAGTACTACCTGATTTTTCGATAGTATCAGCAATAAATAATTACTTTTGAGCTGAATAAAAAGTACAAAAGTGAACCTTCTTGATAAAGAATAACCCATTCATTCAGAGATGTGTCTATGCCATCTCATTACCAATACAACAGTCAAACCTCAAATCAATAAACAATTTCCTATGAAAAACACTTGCAAAACATTTCTACTGCTGATTCTTATTGCAACACTCTCTTCATGCAATGATTTGAGCAAGAACGTTGAAGAAAAACTTAACGATTTGAATAACAAGGCCGAACATTTGGATTCCTTGGTTAACAGTGAATTGGATAAAGTAAAGTCACTGGATTCAATAATCAATGTAGAAGGAAAGAAAATAAACAAATTTGATTCTTTAGTAAATAAATCATCTTCAAAAATAGACTCGCTCGTCAACGAAAAATTAAAATCTCTAAATAAAAATATCAACTAAAAACAAAGAAGCATGTATAATTAAACTCATCTTTTTTTGTGCATTAAAACACTTTTTGCAACCTGACATTTCAACTATTTGCCCATTCAACAATCACAGATTGCTTAAACTAACAAAAATATTCCTTGTCTGATTTTGTTACATTTATTTCTGCGTTCCCATTAGAACAAACCCAAACCCACGAAGCAGTTTTCATTTACTCTCCGAAAGCTTCTTTAAGATTTATTCAACCGCACACAGAACAAATACACTGCCGAAGAAATCCACACACTCGAACAAACCACAATTTC
>CAJAXK010000443.1 GCA_903946925.1 uncultured Bacteroidales bacterium
AAGCTGAGGCAGGAATAGTATGCGTTGGCGAAGCAGCCGCCATTATATAAGTGATAAGGGTTTCGTTGTATCCCTGAAGTTGGAAATTCATGTCCCAACCATAATTTGGCGACCAGTGCCAATAAAGCACATTTTGCCCGCCCCGTGTGTACCAATCCCATTCAATGCCGTTGTACAATTCTGTTATTCTGTCAATTACAAGTTTTTCCTCAGCCGAGGATGGGTTTAGGTATTGCCTCATAGTGATAAGCCCTTGAGCCATAAAGGCTGTTTCAACCAAATCGCCGCCATTATCTTTTGTGCCAAAAGGGATTACTTTTCCTGTATTGCCATCAATCCAATGCGACCAGGCACCATGAAACCGGTCGGCAGTTTCAAGAAAAGTGAGGATTTTGGTTAAATGTGCGATTCCTTCGGCACGGGTAATGAAGCCTCGTTCCATTCCAACCATCAGGGCTATTACCCCAAATCCGGAACCACCGGTTGTTACGGTATTTCCTGAACCATTACGTTCCCTTGCCATACCACTTTTAGGATGGGCATAATCGTAGAAAAACTTAAATGTCTGTTTTTGGACCAGGGTTAATAATTCATCATCAGAAATTAATGGGAATTTGAGGGTGGAATCGAGGACTGTGAAAAATGAGTTGGTAAAACCATCAAAACTATTGCCATTCGCACCTTTCAAATTGGGTGAAACAGAAAATGTGTAAGTTGTATAACCCTTAAAATTATCCGAAAAATTCACTTCCACAGATTTGTTCCCATTGGAAGTTGTTATTCCCATTGGGGAACCACCCGTAATATAAAATTGGGATTCAAGTTGCTCGGTGTTGATTGGGTCCGAAAATTCGATATTGATTTTTGTTCCTGAAAGTTTAATGTTTTTCCCTTTTGCAGGAGGCATAAAGTTTTGACTGTTGATTGTAATCGAATTGATGGTTAACATTCCAACGGCAGTGGTAAAAGAAAACTGCAAGCCGGGGAAAGTTTCCCCGTTTTTGCCGCGCAGGGACGACTGTAAATCAAATATGTAAGCGGTAACTTCTTCAAGTTCTTGTTCAGGTTTTAAAACTACCGTTTTATGGTCGTTGGTAAACGAAATTCCGTATTTTATTTCGGTGGTGTTATTTTTGATTTTAATAAAGTTTAAAGCTGATATACTGTCAATTGCTGCTGAAAAATTGATAATTAAATCCTTATCGAAAGGAACATCCGAGGTGCTGCCGGGATAATTAAGCAGCGTTGTGCCAATGTAACACGACGACAGTTGCATGGAACCGGGGTTGCTGTTGTTTTCTTTATTGCACGACAACAAAATTAAGGTTGTGGCAACTACTAATGTTATGGCAATCGAATGTTTCATAAGTCGAATAAAAAAGTGAAAAAAAAGGAGGGATCCGGAAATCCCATCACCCTCCTCTAACATCAAACCAACCTGATTAAAGTTTTTCTGATTTATACATTAAGTCAACCTCAGCAGCAGTAATGCATGTATTGAAAATGCGTACATCGTCGAGCTGTCCTTTGAAGTGGTTTGCACCAGGTATTCCATAACCGCCCCAAGGCTCGGTATCCCACATGGTGCCGGCCCTTGATTGGATAAATCCGAAAGCAAGTTCGTTAACCACATCGGGAGCTTTTCCGCCATATTTCATTCCGTTAACTTTTACCCATTTGTCAGTAGCTGGCCAAAGGTTATAATCCTGTGCTTTTACTGCTTCACCGTTCATGTATATGGTAGCAACGCGTGTTGAACTGCTAAAAGTACAAACTACATGTGCCCATTTGTCTTTCAATAAGCTTGGGATGCCTCCTGAACCGGTCATGTCTTTGTTTAAAGTCCAGCCTTGCCATCCGCCATTGTCTTTGTTTTTACCATCACCATTCCACCAGTTGTCGGTAAATATGGCTGTATCGCCACCACCTTGGTACGAATATGCACCTGCAAGTTTGCAGTTTGTGAAATCACCTGCAATTTCGAATTGGAAACCGTAGAAAGCACCAAGACCCATTACAAAATGTCCTTTATCCTGTGTTTCGGCTTTTACCCAGAAACTCAAAGTAAAATCAGGGTTCATTAGTTTATCTCCATTAGGGATTTCGATAATACTGGTAGTTCCATTAAATGTGGCGGCTTTACCGGCAGCAGTGCTGTGGGATGCGTTGTAGTTAACGGATAATGATGTACCATTGAATGTTCCAATCTGATCTTTGGCATCGCCTTCAAAATTCCAATATGCTATCAATCCTGATGGTGCAAATTTACCAATAGTGGTAAAGTTCCTTTCCAGGGCAGTAAGAAGTTCACCTTCAGTTGATTTGATGGTTCCAGCAAAATTCAGTTTGAAAAGAGCGCCTGAAGCAAGTGCTTCGATAGGTACAATGGTGATTTTGTTTCCGGCAACGGTAACTGTAGTTGCTACTGTAGCCTTGTCATAATCCCTGGTAAGTGTAATGCTTGTGGTAGTGGCAGTAGTGGCATCAACGTCGGTTGAGAATGAAGCTACTATTGTTGGGTTAGTAGGCACTGTGGTTGGGGCAACTGCGCCATTCATGTCAATATCCCCGGCAACAAGGGTTTGCAGTGTTAAAGCCGTGGGATCATCCTTACAACTGTTCATTCCTGCCAGGAATACAATTGCCAAAATAAGGGAACTCAGGTAAGCAAATTTGTTTTTCATAAATTGTGTTGATTTAAGGTTTAACATTAATTAATTATTGATTGGATTTAAGATTTATTTTTTCTACCATTTAGGGTTTTGAACCAGCGAACCTTGCGATATGTCAATTTCGGTCTGAGGGATTGGGAGTAATTCGTTTTTACCGTTCACAAATCCTAAAGGACCCAGCACTTCAACAGCTTTTCCAGTACGGACCAAATCCCAAAAACGGTTGCCTTCCAAAGCTAGTTCGATTCGGCGCTCGAAAAGTATTTTGTCGCGCAAAGCGTTTTTATCGGTGGTTGTAATATTTGGCAATATGGTTGTGTTTCCTTCGCGGGCACGTTCCCTAACCTTGTTAAGGTATATCAGCGCATCGGTTGGTTTATTGTTTTCGTTCAGGGCTTCGGCAGCCATAAGCAAAACATCGGCATAACGCAGGATGCGGCGGTTATGGTTAAATTGTGATGGAACATCGTTGCCAGGCGTCCACACCTTGCGGTTGTAACACTCTGTTTCCAAAATGGTACCATTTGCATCAGTAGTAACATCGGGGGTAATGCCATCACCTGCAATTACAATGCCATCCAGAACATCGCCCAGATCAATAATGGTACCTTTCATACGTGGGTCGCCTGCTTCGAACGAACCGCGAAGGTTGGGTGTCGGGCGGTTAAATCCCCAGCCCCTGTTAGGGTTTCCCCTAACGCCTTGAACGTTTGCGAATTGGTTCCCTGCTTCAGCTTCCACGCCTAAAGCACCAATTTCAAAAACGGATTCAATCCCGTGCTCGCCATTTACCCCGTTTGCATCGGTGAAAACAGGCTCCAAACCGTAGATGCCTGAATTTATCACTTCCATGGCATATTTTTCGGCATTGGCAAAATCGCCTTTGAACAAATAAACTTTTGCCAATAAGGCTTTTGCAGCCCCTTTGGTTGCCCTTCCAAGCTCTTCTGTTGGCACATCGCTTTTTTCGGTTAGTCCAGCTATTGCATCCACCAGGTCTTTTTCAATTTGAGCATAAATTTCATCTTTCGACGAGCGCTCAAGCTTTGTTGGTGGGTTAAGAGCCGTTACCAGCGGAACCCCTCCCCAAGCCCTAACGAGATCGAAGTAATACAGTCCTCGCAGGAATTTTGCTTCGGCAATATAGCGGGTTTGTAAAGCGGCATCCATATCAATGCCCGGTATTTTTTCAATAACCACATTAGTCCTTTTAATCCCTTCGTAAAGCGTTGCCCACCACGAGCTTAATTCATTCCCAGTTGTAGTGAACCCGAAATTGTCGTAAGGCCCAATTGTGGAAGCCTGATCGTTAGGATTGCTCCCTTTCCGCGCATCGTCGGTCATAATATCGAGTATCGGGAAGGTTCCTGAATGATACCCAACGTTACGCAAAGTTGCATAAGCTGCATTGGTTGCCAATAAAGCGTCAGAGGCTGTGGTTGGGAATGTAGCCTGGGTTAGGGCGCCTTGAGGCTGCTTATCGAGAAATGACTCGCATCCCGAAAAGGTGATTGCAGCAAAAATTACAAGGGCAGAAGTATATATTTTTATATTGTTTTTCATAACCATTAGAATGTTAAGTTTATACCAAATGAATAAACTGCGGTAATAGGATAAATGCCTGTATCAATACCGTTGGATAGCACATTATCGCTACCGATTTCGGGGGTATAACCTGTAAATTTGGTCAAAGTATAAAGGTTGTTCCCTTTTGCATATAGCCTGCATTGCTGAACGTGCATTTTTTTGCTCATGGCTTCGGACAATGTGTAACCAACCACTAAACTTCGCAGCCTTAGAAACGAACCGTCCTGGATGAACTTATCGGAAGGTATATAGTTGTAGCCACCGAAAGTTGCCCTTGGCTCAACATTGCTTGTTCCTGGCCCGGTCCAGCGATCCATAACATGCTGTTCAAAATTATAAGCATCAGGACGTATGGCTTCTTTTCCATTGAAAATTTTGTTTCCTGCCTGACCTTGTAAACTGAACGAAAAGTCGAAATTATGGTAAGTGAGTTCAACATTTAAGCCAAAAATCACTTTTGGAATCGGTGACCCGATTTCTGTGCGGTCGCTTCCATTAATAATACTATCACCGTTTACATCTACACGGCGGAGATCACCAACTTTGGCATCGCTGGTATGAGGATATGCATCAAGTTCGTCTTGCGATTGGAAAATGCCATCTGTTTTGTAGCCCCAAAACGAACCAATGGGTAACCCTTCGCGGCTTTGGGTAACGTTTCCATAAAAATTGTCGCCACCAAAAAGCAATGAATCTATTCCACTGTTACCGCCGATACTTTTCACTTCGTTTTTAATTGTCGAAGCAAGTATGCCAACACTATAGCCCAATTCGCCAATTTTGTCGCGCCAGTTGATGTTCGCCTCCAAACCGCTGTTCAACACCTGGCCTGCATTGTAGGTTATTTTTTGTCCTTGGCCGTTGCCGAGAAAACCTGGTGTGGAAAGATCGACAAGGATATCATCTGTAAAACGGTGATAATAATCAAATTCGCCGGTAAGCCTATCGTTAAGCATACCAATTTCCAAGCCTATATCTGTTTGAGTAGTTGTTTCCCAAACCAGGTCAGGGTTGCCGCTTTTTGCGTAAGATACACCCGGATATTTAATATCGCCCTGTCCGAAAACAGCCATAAGGTTTTGGGTAAGCGAAAACCTATTGGAATAGGCTATTTTCTCATTCCCGATTTTTCCCCAGCTTGCCCTGACTTTAAGTTTGTTGACCTTGGTAAAATCCTTCATAAATGCCTCTTTCGATATATTCCAACCTGCGGCTAACGAAGGGAAATTGCTGTATCGGTTTTCCAAGGCAAATTTTGATGAACCATCGCGGCGGAAAGTTGCAGTAAGTATATATTTTTCACTAAATGTGTAGTTCGCCCTGAAAAGGTACGAAAGCATGGAGTAGTTGAGGTATGGATCAACCCCATTGCTAAAATTGCCATTGATATCACTACCAAAAAGGTTGTTGTATTGCAGGTACCAGAAATCTTCCCCATCCCTAATAATATTTTCGCCCGAGGCGTTCATGTATTCGGAAGATGTATTCTGCATGGTATATCCAGCCACTGCATTGATTGAATGTTTACCTATGGTTTTGGTATAGTTAAGTGTGTTTTCCCACAACCAAGTCAAATTTTCGGAAGTCCCTTTCGAAAGGCTGCTTTTTGTATGCTCCTGCATCGATTTGGATCCATCATAATACAACACGGCATAAACAGGCGAAAAGCTTTCGTTTTTGTTGTACCCTGCATCAATCCCAAAACTGCTTTTTGCCGTAAACCCATCAAGGAAAGTAGCCTCCAGAAACAAGTTTCCGACAGCACGCAAGCCTTTGTTAAAACTATTGTTGTACTCGATACTGGCTAATGGGTTCCCAACTCCTGGCACGCCTGCAAAACTTCCATCGGCCCTGTATGGTTCCAGGGTTGGCCATGCTCGGTAAACCTGAAAAGTAACGCCTGGTTCGTTTTGCTGCTTGTAAGGGGCTAATGTAATGTTGTTGCCAAACTTGAGGTGGTTGGTAAGGTTATAAGTGTTGTTAAATTTCAAGGTAATACGCTCATATCCCGATTTATCAACAATCCCTTTTTGGTTAAAGTAACCAATGCCTATATAATATTGCGTTTTTTTGGTGGATCCCCAGGCCGAAAGCTGATGGCTGTTGATGGGTGCCGGGTTGAAAACTAAGTCCTGCCAATCGGTATTGGGAACAGCATCCACGTTATTGTAACTTGGGTCGCCAGGGATTTCGTTGGCAATGGTTGCAAAGTCCCTTCCATTTAAAAGGTCAATTTTCTTTGACAGGTTTTGTATGCTGTATTCGCCCGAATAGCTGAAATTTGTTTTTTCCTCGCCAATTGTTCCACTTTTGGTGGTAATAAGTATAACCCCGTTTGCCCCTCTGGAACCATACATGGCGGTGGCGGAAGCATCTTTCAAAATTTCCATCGAAGCAATATCAGCGGTGTTGAGGAACGAAATATTATCGAGGATTACACCATCAACCACATAAATAGGGGAGGAGTTGTTAAAAGTGCCCACACCACGTATCCTCACCGATGGCGTTGCACCCGGCGCTCCCGAAGTACTTGTAACCTGAACACCGGCAACCTTTCCTTGCAAACTCTGTTCAGGGCTGAGTGAGGTTACTTTGGTTAGCTCTTTGGCTTTTACCGAACCAACTGCACCTGTTAAATCGCTTTTGCGCACAGTACCATAGCCGATAACTACAAGTTCCGAAAGCATGATTTTACTTGATGTAAGGAAAATAGAATAATTGTTTTGGCTGCCAATGCTAACTTCTTTGGGTTCGTAACCAACAAAGGTAATTGCCAACAAAACATCGTTTGGGCCTACTTCCAATGTAAATTTTCCATTTATATCGGTTGATGCACCCTTGGTTGTACCTTTAATTACCACTGTGGCCCCGGGCAGGGTTTCCTTGGTCAATTCGTCCGAAACTGTGCCGGAAATGCTCCGCACCTGGCCAAATACTGTTGTTTTCAGCAGCAGCAAAGCCAAAATCAAGAGCAAACTTTTCGCCCGGTAAATAATCTTTGGAGGGAGTACTGGTTTTTTCATATACATATGGGTTAGTTTGAATTGGTTGAGGTTGCCGCTTTGCTGTATTCCGTAACTTTACTTATTGGATATTTCCGCAATCGTTTGTTACGGGATTAAAAGTACAAATAAAAAAGTTATTTTTTGAAAATGATTGCTTTTTGCCTTCATCATGATTACTACATGGCATCGGAGAAAGAAAACCATAGCTCTACAACAGTACATCAAAATTAAATTATAGGATATTAAACTATTATAAATCAGTTAAATATATAAACATCAATGTTAGAAATATATTTTGCATAATTTCATTTTGATGAAGTGGCTTTGAATACAAATCCCCTTATTTTATGACAGATTTAAGGTTAGATTGTGAAGTTTTTAACTATTTATTCAAAGTGTGCTTAATATTGTAGTTTGCGGTTTCAAGGTGATACGCTTAATTTAAGGTTTTGGTATGCAATTTACTGGATTTTTCCGATTATCAATGTGTTTTTAGCCGCTGCAAGCTGCATGAAAGAAATGTACTTGCATTTTTGACCGCTGCAAGCTGCACAAGAGGAAAAGACCAAAAGGGATACCAGCAACTTAAAACTGCATTATGTAGGCCACCAGATTTTCATCGGATGCAAGTGCAAGCCTCTTTCTCAACCTATACCTCCTTATCTCTACACCACGGATTGAAATATTGAGCAAGGGTGCGATTTCTTTCGACGATAGGTTTAGTTTCAGGTAAGCACACAGCTTTAGGTCGCTTTGTGTGAGGTCAGGAAAGGATTGTTTGAGTCGTTTGAAAAAATTTTCATGGGCTTGATCGAACAAGGCTTCGAACATTTCCCAGTCGTTGTCGTTGGAAATATTTTTATCTATCAGCGTGGTAAGCCTTTGTAAGTATCGTGCCGGATAACGCGCTCCCAACTCTTCCTTTTGTTTTTCCAACTCATTTTTAATTTCTATCAGCACTTCATTTTTCTTTATTATCGAAAGGGTAGAATCAGCTAATTGCATGTTTTTATGCGAAATTTCGGCATGAAGTTTTTCGTTTTGCAGTTTCATGATTTCCTGCTCGGAATGTTGCTTTTCCAGTTCCCGTTTTTCGTCGGCTATCAGGTGCAACCTGTCGTGGTGTTTTACAAGGCGTTTGCGGTACCAATACTGACTGACCACAATGCCCCCGAAACCTAACATGAAGTATATCAAAGTTGCCAAAACGGAAGCATACCAGGCGGGCTTTACCCTGATTGTTAACGACACTTCATCGCTAATGGTTCCATTGGGGTTTAGGGTGCGTACTTTAAAGGTATATTTCCCAACAGGCAAACGGAGGAATTGCGCTTCGGGTGTTTCCGTCCATTTGCCCCAATCACCATCAATGCCTTCTAATTTGTATTGATAAAGTTTACGCGAACACGGCGACTGTATGGTTGAAAACGTAACTGACAAATTGTTTTTTGAGTAGTTTAGTGTTATTAACGGGTTTTTGGGATTGAGAACGAATTTGTTCCCGTTTGCATCCCAACATACTAAAGCCCTGATTTTTAATTTTGAATCGGATGTTGGATAAAGCGCGTTATTTTTGTTAAATACTGCGAAACCGTTATCGAGGCAAATTAAATGGAGGTTTTCGGTTAGTGGTATAATATTCTCATACCCATCAACCATGTTGAGGTTGTATTGATTAAGGATAATACGGTAGAGCATTTTGGGCTTGGAACCTTTGATACTGAAAAGGGCCGCCTCGGTTTTTGTGGTAAACCAGTATGTGCTGTCGTTTACCGTGGCGATGGATGTGGCTGCTTCAAAGCCATCCAGCTTGCTGTTCAACTCGGCATAAGGTATTATTTGCTGTTTGATGTCGTCCCAGGTAAACAGTTTTTCGCCATTCGAAAAAACAACCCGGTTTGCAATTTTAAAAACCCTGATATTTTGTTCCGACTTAATTCCATTTTTCTGGTCGAAAACTTGTTTTTCGGTAACTTTATCCAGCGAATCGGATAAGCGGAGGCGGTACAATCCTTTCACCAAATGTCCAATCCAAATATTTCCGAGTGGGTCAATTTCCATATAACGCGCGGGCTCCAAAAAACCTGCTACCAAATGGCTGAACACCCATGTTTTACCTGACTTTTTATAAACCACAAGGTTTGTAAAAGTGCTCTGGATCAGGTATTCGGTATTGTTGTGGATGATTTTTTGCAACATATACCCACCATTCACACTCGATATCGGCAAAAGGTTTTTCCCCTCTATTTTGAACGTACCGTTGCGTCCACAGAATAATTCGCCATCAATATTTTTCAACTGCCACACTTGCCCTTGTGAATTAGGCAAAAAACCATCGTATATAAATTTTTCACCTGCTTTGGTATAGGTAAAAATGCCGCGGTTTGTCCCAACATACAAAGTGTTGCCTTTCAATGCCGCAGCATAAACGCTTCCCAAGGCTTCGTTCCTCACCGGATATATATCAACAGGCTTGTTGAAAGAAACATTATCTATCCCATTGTCGAGGCCAATCCAGATGCTTTGGTTGTTGTCGTTGCACAACGAAAGGACTGTATTGTTCTGCAAATCGTTTTCACTATATAAATGGTTTAAAACAATGCCGTTAGAGTCCAAAACCAGCAAGCCTTTCACTATAGTGCCGAACACTATTTTGTTGCCAAAAACAATTCCGTTGTTGATTTGAAACTCTTTAAGCAAGGGGTTTGCAGGAACATTCCAAGGCGTAATGGTTTGGTTGTTGAGCACAAAAACACCTTTCGATGAAGTCCCAACCAAGAAAGAACCGTTTTTGTATGGCAAAACGGCTTTCACCTCGGTGCCATAAAGTAGGTTGCTTTGGTTTATTTTTACCAACTTATCGTTAATAACTTCGTAAATATCGCCTTGCACGGCATGGGCAAACAAGCGGTTTCCTGCCTTGAGCAAAAAAATGATTGGGCCGGGAAGGCTTATAGGCTTAACTGTTTGTTTATCATACACAAACAAAGAAGAAAAACCCTGAAAGTAAACTTTGTTGTTGGACTGCACAATTTTCCAGATTTCCTGGTTGTGCAAATCGAAATTTTTTAAAAGTGGGAGCAATGAGGTGTATTTCAAACTTTTGGATACATCTTGTGTCCAGTAACCAAATTCTTCGTTTGAACCGGTATAAATCCGACCATCAGGGCTTACCGATACTGACCTGACAATGGATTGTGAAGGCAAAGGGTAAATCTCCCAGTGAATGCCATCATATTTCATCAAACCATTGTTATTGGCCACATAAACAAATCCTTGACTGTCCATATCAATCGACCAATTCTGGCTTCCGGCCGCATAATGGTTTCGGGTATAATGTGTTACCATGCACGATGACTGCGCAACCACAACCGTATTTATCACAAATACAGAAAAGGAAACAAGCAAAATGGTGAAAAGATATTTCATCCTTTTGAAAACAAACAGGTGCATCCAACTTAGTTTGCGGATAAAATTACTGCATTTTGATTATCAAAACAGAAATTGCCCAGAAATTATCCTAATCATTTATGAAACCTATCCTACAACCTGAATTGCACAGAAATGGTTAAATAAAGACCAAATTTTCGTAAACCAAATAAAATCAGTGGTTTATATATCTTTAAAATTATTTTGCGTCTGTAATTATTGTTCGGTTTCTATCATTAATTCTGGCGCCACACAATAAATCGCATATACTCACTTTTTTATAGGTAGAAATTTGGATACAATGATACATGGAATATACGAAGGTTTGAAGCGAGGTTTATTTTTTGGATTGCTGTTTATATGCTGTTTAAAGGCGTTCCCTCAGGGAACTGATCCGCAAAGCGATAGCCTCTATTCATCGCGGCTTATGCAGGCAAACCTTGAATTATATGGTCAGATTGATAGCTTGAACGTATTGTTAAAGGAAACCAAGTTAAGGAACAATGCGCTTGTGCAGCAGATAGATTCCTTGAAAACTATTGTTGCAAGGCTTCAAGGCGACCTGGTTTTATCGAACACCAAAGTTGATACACTGTTGTCTCAAAAGTTGCACACCACCCAGGAATTGCTCAGCCTGAAGCAACAAATGCTTTTAGCCAGCACAGCACTCGAGGAAAGGCTTCAGTTACTGCGCGAAAAGGAATACCAATTAAACGAATGTGAGATTAAACTTAGGGAAGCCAAATCGGAGGCCTCGCTCAACCAGGCAAAACTCGAAGGCAAAATTGATGTGAACAACACCAAAGTTGAGGCCAGGGACAGGGAAATTGCTTATATGAACGAAACTATTGCTGAAAAAGTCCGCATAATTGCCGAAAAAACTACTGAACTATCTGTGTTTTACCGTGATAAAAGTACTACGCTTAGGCTTGTTGATTCGCTTTCGAGGGCATTGAATGTAAAGGAACTTGAACTGATTAAAGTGAGCGAACGGTTAAAAATAATCGAAAGCCAATACAATGAGCTAGTTGCGCAGCGAACTGCAGCCCAAAACAAAAAAAAGAAAGTCCGTTTTGTTCAAGGTGTGGCATTGAAAAACTACCGTACACCCGATTACCAGTTGGCACCACAAAGCTCAGCTTCTACGGCAACTTATGTTATCACAAACAAGAATGCAGGCAATCTCGAATTTGATTATATAACAGGAGTTAGCCTTTCGCTGTACGATTTGAGCAAACCAGATGGCAAATACACATACGATGCCGGTTTGTTTTTTGGGTTTGGAGGCACAAACCTGTTCAAGAATTTTTATGTTTCCCCAAGCTTTAAAGCATTCGACTTTTTCCACTTTATGATTGGATTGAATATTGCCGAATACCAGCAATTGCAATCGGGGTTCAACGAAGGCGATGTGCTTCCTCCCGGTATGGGCATCCCTACAGTGAAGGAATGGAAAGCAAATATGTTTTTTGGAATGACAATAGATTTTGAATTATTATCGAATATACCGAAGAAAATGTAAGTTTTTTGGGTTTAATGTTTAAGGGTTCAATTGGCTTCGCCGTTTAAAAGGTTCAATTGGCTTCGCCGTTCAATTGGCTGCGCCGTTTAAAAGGTTCAATTGGCTTCGCCGTTCAAATGTTCAAATGTTCGTTTGTTCAAATGTTTAAATGTTCTTTTGTTCTATTGTTCAATTGGCTTCGCCGTTCAAATGTTCTATTGTTCAAATGTTCTTTTGTTCTATTGTTCAATTGGCTTCGCCGTTCAAATGTTCTATTGTTCTATTGTTCAAATGTTCTATTGTTCAAATAATCAATATTCAACTCTTCCCTATCCAATGCTTTGGTCACTCAGCCTGTCGTGGTGCGCGTTCAAATATTTTGATGTTCTTTTGCATAGCTTTCCTTTCCATTTTCGCAATTGGCTTTGCCAGTGCGTTTTTCAAAATATGAATAGTATCAAAAGCTGCAATATCAGGAAAATGTGTACTTTTGCACCCATTTTAACAAAACATAAATTCCTTTAACAACTTATTATGGCAACAACCTCTGAATTCCGCAATGGACTTTGCATCGAATTCAACAACGACCTTTTCAAAATTGTAGAATTTCAACACGTTAAGCCTGGCAAAGGTGCAGCTTTTGTGCGCACAAGGCTTAAAAACCTCAAAACCGGAAAAGTTATACCAAATACTTTTGATGCTGGTGCCCGCATTGATATAGCCCGCGTTGAGCGCCGCCCATACCAATTCCTTTATAAGGATGAAAATGGTTACAATTTCATGAATACCGAAAATTTTGATCAGATTTCGATTGATGAGGACTTGATAGAAGGATATCAGTTTATGAAAGAAGGCCAAATGGTAGAAATGATGGTCCATGCCGATACCGAAACACCTTTAACATGTGAACTTCCCGCTTTCGTTGAGCTTGAAATTACTTATACCGAACCTGGTTTTCGTGGCGACACCGCCTCAAATACCCTAAAAAAAGCAACTGTCGAAACAGGTGCCATTGTTCAGGTTCCTCTATTTATTGACGAAGGGACAAAAATCCGTGTTGATACCCGTACTGGCGATTATTTCGAAAGGGTTAAATAAATCCGTTTGGCACACAAATGTTGTTTGCCTCTAATTTCAAAATACAACGGATTTATGCAATTCCCTTCACCTTTGACGCTTGAAGAAACAGCGCGTCTGATCAATGCTACGCTTATTGGAGAGGCCGATATCCAAGTAACAGGAATCAATGAAATACACATGGTTTCGCATGGTGATATTACGTTTGTCGATCACCCGAAATACTACAACAAAGCTTTGTCATCAAAAGCCAGTGTAGTTATCATTAACCAAGTAGTCGATTGCCCAGCGGGTAAAGCACTCCTTTTTCACGACGATCCTTTTTTCGCTTATACATCCCTGGTGCGAAGGTTTATGCCTTTCGTTGCATCCATGGTTTGTGTTAGCCCATCAGCCAAAATAGGGGAAGGGACAGTTATCCAACCCGGGGCGTTTATTGGCAACGAAGTTGAAATCGGGAAAAATTGTATAATCCATTCAAATGTGAGCATTTATGATTATACTTCGATAGGCGATAATGTGGTTATTCATGCCAACAGCGTTATAGGTGCCGATGCATACTATTTTCAGCGTAAACCCGAAGGCTACCGCAAACTTGAATCGTGTGGCAGGGTTGTAATACGTGATAATGTGGAAATTGGAGCACTTTGCTCAATTGATAGAGGTGTGTCGGGTGATACTGTTGTAGGGAAAGGCACCAAATTCGATAACCATGTACAGGTTGGGCACGATACCAAAATCGGCTCAAACTGCCTGATTGGGGCACACACGGCCATTGCAGGTGTAACCTGTATTGAGGATGATGTAATTATTTGGGCAAAAGTTGCCATAAACAAAGATCTTGTTATAGGCAAGGGTGCAGTAATCCTTGCTACTTCAGCAATTGACAAATCACTCCCTGGTGGAATAACTTACTTTGGAAGCCCAGCCATTGAAGCAAGGAAAAAATGGAAAGAATTGGTGATGTTGCGCAAATTGCCCGATCTTTATAATAAACTGTAAACGAAAGTTTATTGGAAATACAAATTCTAAAACTGCCTTGTATGAAAAACAACGGCAGTTTTTTTATGGTACATCAGGGGATTTGCTGATGGATTTCCTCCTCCGAGCTGTAGTATAAGTCGAGGGCAACTATAATAGCAACAAAACCCCAGAAGGGAACGCTGGCTTTATCTGTATTAAGGAAGTTATTTAAAGTGCCATGCACAAAATAGGTTATCAAACCCAAAGTTGCCGACAGTGCAAGCAACCTAGTTTGATTACTTTTAGCCTTACGATATACTTTTAAGCCTGTATAAATAACAGTAACCAATATAAACAGTACACTCAACAATCCGGGAATCCCACTCTCGGCCAAAGGCCCGATATACTCGCTATGCGAGTTCCCTTGGTCCCCAAGGTTTGTGCTTATAATAGTTTTTTCCTTCGACCTTTGAAAAGGTGCATATTCGAACTGGTAAGTCCCTGGTCCCCAACCCACCAATGGCTTTTCGACAAACATGCGCAGTGCTGCTTGCCACCTGTTAATACGTTCCAGATTGGATGCATCCGACGAAATATTCGAGATGGATTGTAAATGTTCGATAAAATTGGCCGAAGCATCTTGTTTGTTTTTTTCCAGTTTATCGAGGATTTCGAATTGAAAAGTAAAAAATATTATTAGCAACCCCGCAATCGAAAGGGCTATCCACTTGAATTTGATACGCAATTTTACCAAAACCAATACCCCAATGGCAAAGCCAACACTCACCCATGCTGCACGGCTATACGATAAATACAGGGCAATTAATAATATTAGCAGTGCAATTACTGCAAAAATCCTTTGCTGGTACGAAACAGTTTTATCAACCGCCATACCAAACATAACAGGCACAAACAATGCCAATATTACGCCATAAGCAGTATGGTCATTATAAAAAGGCGACATCACCCAATGGCCGGCTTTTTCGCTGAAACCGTAACCCATGTGAATATAAGTAGTGTAGAAAACTACAAGTATCAATGCTGATGCATAAGCCCAAACGAACAACCTGATATTGGTTTTTACCCTAAAAAGCATTAGCCCACCAAAATAAATGGGTATAATAAACCATAATCTTGATAAAAGGTACTTAAAAGATACAATGGGTATATCAGAAGTAATGGAGGTAATAAGCATCCACGACAAGTTGAAAAGTATTGCCAATGTTACCGGGTGACGGATAATCCGGCCTTCAATGCCTCCTTCGAGCAGAATCTTCAGTATAAAAAAGAAAAGGATTCCAATCAGCAGTGGTTCACTTGGGATGGAGATGCTGACACCCATGTCGTAATTGCCAATATCAACAGCAAGCGGAGTAACAAAAACAGCAAGCAAAAGTATTTTTTCGAGGCTGAATATATACATTATCAGCATAATACAAGCAATAGGGACAATGATCCCGTAGTAAATCTCCTTATATACCAAATAAGTATTCAGCAATACAAATATTGCCGTAACCAAATATACAATCGATATTTTTTGCTTGTCAGTCAAGGTGCGAAATTATCCGATATTTGTTCCTGCTCCTGATGACCGGCGGCGTTCGAGGAAAGAGATGGTAAGCACACTGAACAACAAAGTTCCGGCAACAAAATAGAACAACACAAAAAGCCTTTTGGGATAGGATTTTTTGTCAGCTACCTGTGGAGGGGTAACAATATTTACGAAAGTAAACTGCTTTTCGATATCGAACCTTGCAACATCATATTTTCGCATAATTTCGCTGTATTCGTTTGCCAAAGTGCTAATGCGGCTTGTGAGGTATAACAAATCGCCACTTTTCTCCATCATGCCTTGTTTTAGTTTCTGCACATCTTTAGTATTGATGCCTCCCCCGCCGCCATCAACGGTACGGAGTTCGCCGCGGGTAATTTCCTGGCTTTGGCCACCAACATCGTAAACACCATAAATAGAGGTTATTTCCCTGTACTGGTTTTTCACCGAATCTATTTCTGCACGTTTGGTCGAAAGCAATTTTTCCATGGCAACCACAACTTCTTTATATTTGATCATGTGTGTGGCGCGGATTTTTTGGTCGGTGTAAAACAAAATTGCACTAACCATTTCCTTTGCCAAAACAGGATCAATATCGGTAACACTTACTTCTACGCTCTCGAACTGGGTTTTCGAAATTTTTACATTTTTGGTATATGTATATTCCAAAGTGGATGCAAAATATTTTTCATCGGGCGATATACCGTAGTGTTTTGCAAGATCAAATTTCTTGATTACGCTATCGCGCACCTCGATGGAATTTATCCATTGCAGCATCTGCTCTGTTTCACTCTCGTCAGAGTAAGGCATCACGTTGGATGGATAAACAAGGGCTACCGATTTAAAACGCGGTTTCATCATCAGCGGGCTTGAAACAACCAATGACACAAGTGCCGCAACAACGGAGAGGATAATTAAATGCCATTTCCACTTTACTATGATTTGCAGCAATTTGGTATTATTAAAAAAGTTATCCATTTGTGGTAGTTGCTTTAAATTTTTTGATTTGATAATTACCGGCAATTTTATTTTGTTCAATTTTGCAATGGGCGGATATGCTATTCAGTTATTCGTTTGTTTCAGTTTTTGAAGAAAATCAGGACTTCGTTCTACGAAAAAAATAACCAGCATTCCTGCCAATAGGGTGCCAATTATGGAAAGCAATGTAATTATCCATGTAACGGGGTATGCTTTCTTTTCGGATTTGTATGCACTTTCGACAATAAACTTTTGGGGGATTTTCTCAAATGCATCAATTTTTGCTTCTTCATAGCGTGCTTTAATGTAGCTCAACTGCTTCTTCTCATGTTCAAGGGCATCCCTGATGGAAACATAAGGCCCGCCATAAGTGGCTAAAACTTCTAATTTCCCTTCAATAGCTTTAATCCCGCGTGAGTTCCCCTTTGCAATTTCCATGGCCAATTGCTGGTTCATCATTTCGGCCTGTGTTTCATAATCGTGAACACCTAATTTTCGGAGTTGCGTGAGCGAATCTTCCATCTTACGGACTTCGTCTTTTAACATCAAATATTCTGATTCAACAATTTTAAAACCTTGGATAGCGCGTTCCTTTTGCATGTCGTTTTTTACCGAATCGAGCAAGGCAGCTATATTGTTTGCAATATCGGCTGCCATTTGTGGGTCTTTGTCTAAAACGGAGATTTTTACAGCCATGTATTCTGTCCGTTTAAAAGTAATATTCGATTCGAATTTATTATTTAACCTGGTTTGCTGGTATTTTGACCCGGGGCGGATTTCATAATGTTCGGCCAATTTAAACGTGCTGATAACCCTGTCGCGAATCCGGCTCGAATTTAAAATCTGCAACATTTGCTCTGTTTGCTCGTCTTCGCCAAATTGAAGTATATCTTGTTTCGCGATTGCATTTTCGTTCAGCAGCGATTTGGAAATCGAATTGCTGGATGCTGGGTACATTATAACAGTTGACCTGTACAATGGGGTAATGAAAAGGCTTGATGAAAATACAATTGTTAGCACAGCCGACGCAATACCTAATAGAAACAACGTTTTACGCCATTTGTAAAGGAAAAAAGCAACTTTATAGGAGTCAGTGTTGGTATTCGTGGAGTCGTTCAACATAAGGCCATCCTCGGTATTTTGGCTTGCAAAGGTAGAAATTTATGGCTAAAAACCAATTAGCACAATAAGTTGGCAAAATATTGCTTTAGCTGCAATTAAAGATATTGGTTAAACATTGCGTTCAATACCATCAAGGTTTATGGGCTAATGGTTTAGCCCAGTTTTTTATAACTGGTTATATTTCGATGTTACGTTTGTTAAATAACTGGTTAATTGCAATATACCACAAAGAACTGATTGCTTTTTGCTTATCGGTTGCGTTATGAAAAGCCAAAAGCTTGAAACAAATAAAAAAAAACAATTTCACAAAAAACAAAAAACCACCCCGGTTGCCGAAGTGGTTTTATAAGCACCGTTGCCAATTTTAATTCTTTTTTGATGTGTCCATTTTAAAAACAGGATAAAGCGGACAATAACTGATGAGGCTTGTAAGCACGAAAACACCTGCGAACACGAGTAAGACAACCCCTAATGTGCCACTGATTACATCGAGAAAAAACAATAATGCAATAACTGCCGCAATTGCTATACGGATGATTTTGTCGGTACTCCCCATGTTTGGTTTCATAATTTATTTTTTTGAAAGGTTATTTTATTGACGTAGAGTTAACTCTTTTCAAAGGTTATTGTTCAATCAACAATTATTTTATGATACCAGTTTAATAGGATGGTTTTGTTATAAAAAGGATGTCCCAGGTTATTATTTCTGCTTAAAAGTAAATCTGTGGTAGGCTCAATAAAGCTGCTTTCCCTACATTTGCAACTCTTTTCACAAAAACCCATGGAATTACTCACTATTTTCCTGATTGCCATTAGCCTTTCCTTCGATACTTTTGCCGTATCAATTTCCAGTGGGTTGATATTAAAAAAGATAGACTTTATTAATGCCTCAAAAATCGCAATCACACTTGCAGTTTTTCAGGCGGCAATGCCATTGATTGGTTGGCTTTTAGGATCAAGCATAAAAGATTATGCCGAAAGTTTCGACCATTGGATTGCATTTGGAATACTTGGTTTGTTGGGCGGGAAAATGATTTACGAAAGTTTTAGCAGCAGTCCAGAAGACAGATCGTTTAACCCATTGGATATTAAAGTAATGATTGGAATGGCAATAGCAACCAGTATTGATGCGTTGGTGGTTGGGTTTAGTTTTGCACTGTTGGATTTTAAAATCATTATTTCGGTCGCCATAATTGGGGTTGTTACCTACATTGTTGCAATGTTGGGGATGCTTTTCGGAAAAAATATTGGCTCACGATTGGGAAAACGTATGGAAATGTTGGGAGGTATAATGTTGATACTGATAGGGTTGAAAATTTTGATCGAACACCTTTCGGCTTAGTCGCAAATTGTTGAACTGATTTTTAACCTTAAGCCTCACATTTTTAGGCTTGGCAAAGGTGGCGATTTTCACCGCAAAGCTTGATGCGAAGAACCAAACTTTAATTTACCACAAATGTGCTTGAGGAACACTTAACCGCCACTTTTGCAAAACCTGTGTTTTGCCTGGTGATGTTGTCTTTGAGGTCAGTCTGTAATTAATATTTTCTCTACTGCGATGATTTTATTTCCTTCTGTCAGCCTAAAAAAATACAGTCCGCTTGGGAGGTTGTAGCGGGATAATGAAACAGTCTGCCCCGAAATATTATTAACCTGCTTTAATGTCTTTCCATTTGAGTTGTAAATTGTCAGGGTGGCATTTTTAAGATTGCCAATTGCATGTATTGTTGTCGAAGAATTGAATGGATTTGGAAAGACAGAAAAAATATTCTTGTTTAAGTTTTCATTAATACCTATGATGGGTTGTCCCGACTGAATGCAAGCTTTTGGGGTGCTCTCGTAAGCGTAATCTTTTATGGTGAACGATGTGGATGTAGCAAGGAAATCTAAACGAGCCCAGCCATAGTATGTGTTTGTTCCCACAATTAGTTTTAGTGCTAAATATTTATTTGTTGCTCCTACCCAGTAACCGATGCTTGTTCCCCAAGCCATTGTACCAGGGTTATCAGAATCATACCATGTTGCGAGTGTGTCACAAATACTCATAGATTCAGATAATGCCCATGGTAAAGGTTCACCTCCAACAAAATTCCCCGAATACGCATTGTTGTTTTGAGGCTTACACATCACTTTATCAACCAAATCGAATTGAATTAAAAAATCAATTATAGTGTCATTATTCAAATCTAAAGGATATGTGGCATTAGGAGTAGCGTCAGGGATATCCGTATATATAATTTGTGAGAATGACCTACTGTTGAAAATAAATACCATCAATAAGAAGCAAAAAGGTGCCGCTTTTTTCAGAAATATTTTTTTTGATTCCATTTGTTTCGGTT
The DNA here is from genome assembly GCA_903946925.1 of uncultured Bacteroidales bacterium. GTDB lineage: Bacteria > Bacteroidota > Bacteroidia > Bacteroidales > UBA4417 > UBA4417. The sequence goes on from CAJAXK010000443.1 coordinate 20,226, forward strand.
GTGAATATCGTGCTACCTCAAGAATTATAATTGTAACGTTAATACCGTTATGATGCCATTTTACCATTGGGCATAACTGCCTAATATCCCATCATTACCAAATCATAAAAGCCTTTTAACTGTTATGGTGTTATTTTTCCAACAAAAACAGAAGCATTAGAATTTACCATTGTAAAATCGGCTTCATCTACAAATCCATCCCCATTCACATCCGTATTCAGATAACCGCTCAAAAAGTTGGCTGCATCGTTGTCAACTGCCACAAAATCGTTGGCATCAATTATCCCATCCTGGTTTATATCCCCAACTTGAACCACATATTTCCCCGCAATCAATTTTAAATTATTTCCAAAAGCCTGACCTGCTGAACTGCTAAAATTGTAGCTCACAGTAGTACCACCAAACGAAAGCGGGTTTGAGTTCCAGGTTTCTACACTGTTCCTGTGTTTTACAACTATATAATAACTCGAACCTAATGATGCAGGTATAACCACATTAGCTGTTCCATCCGTGTTCACATTTACGGTAAACGGTCCGCCAGCCAAAGCATAAGGTGAAGTTGCTTCGTGAAGTTCAACTGTAATCTGGTCGGCAATTGTTCCTGCAAATTTATCCGTAGCACCATCCTTTGATTTGTTCATGCTTGTGCCATTAAACAAGCCTTCGAGGAAGAGCGTGAGGTTGAGGCTTTTATCCAAACTTAGGATGTTGACATTATAATCCTCGGTTTCGCCATAACCTTCTGTCGAACAGGGATCAGGGTCAGGGTTTCCCCAAACTTCCCGAACCCGCATCCTTGTTAAACCAACCGATGCATCCATTGGGATCGTGAAATCGATCGTTCCAATGGCAGGCATAGCGGGGATGGAAATATTGCCAAGCTTTTCAGAAATAGCAAATATGCCGTCCTGGTTGTAATCAATCCAAACAGATACATAATTGCTCGTAGGGAAAGTGCCAAGGCTCAATGTTATGGTATGTACAGTTCCAATAGTTAAATCAGTTGAAAGGCTGCTATAAAAGGTATAATAAGGGCTAAACGAAGCAACTGTGGAATTATTGATGTCACCAAGTTGTACAAGCGAAATAAAATCACCATCGCTGGTACCTGCTGTATATACAGGGATGCAATATGTATTTAACGAAACGTTTATAAAATTGGTTTTGGTTTCCGAATCCGAACCGTTTGCATTTGTTGCTACTAGAGTAACCGAATATAAGCCTGGTGAAGAAAACTTTAGCTGTGGGTTTTGTGAGCTGGCCGTGGTACCGTTTAAAAACACAACAGTATTTGGGCTGAAGCTCCATGCCCAGGATGTTGGCAAATTGGCAGATTGATCGGTAAATAACACAGTTGAATTGACTGCAGGTGCATTGTTGGATGCCGAAAAATCAGCAACTGGCGGTACCGTTAAATCAAAACAGCTTAATGCAGCTGACCAGCCAGATTCTGTAACCCCCACATCGGAAGTAAAATTAAATGTGAGCGCACCAGCAATGTTAGTAGCTGTTACCACGCCAGGGCTGGTTGTGCCATGATAAATCCCTATTAATGGGGCTGATGTGCTTGTTCCATCATAAATCCTCAAATAGTCGTACCCAGACTCGGTAAAGAAAGAATTGAAGGTACACCTCACCATATCCCCTGCTGTGGCTGGGTAAAAAGTTTGTGTGACATTTTGGTTGTTCAAATAATTGTTGGAAACCCCGCCCGGATCGTAGAAGTTGGCATAACAAGTAGTTGCTGTACCATTATCCATATCGAAATATGGATCTATTACGGAAATATAGTTTGTTTTGGTGGTCGTAACCGCCCCATTTACTGTTAATGATACTGTTTTTGTCCCTAAAGTGTTATAGGTTACAACATGTGGCCCTTGGGTATTTGCTGTTGCGGGTGAAGCGCCTGCACCAAAATTCCACGACCAGGAAGAAATGCCACAAGTGGAAGCATCGGTAAAAGTTGTTGGTATTCCAATAACAACGGTTTGGGAAGCCACTGTAAAATCAGAATTTGCTGCATTTACGGTAATATAATTTGTTTTGGTCAACGTATTGCTACCTTGAGTATTGGTGGCAGTCAAAGCCACTGTATATGTTCCTAAAGCAGTAAACTGTATATGAGGGTTTTGCGAAGTATTTGTTGTGCCATCAACAAAAACGTGGGTGGCTGGGGTTACTGTCCAGGACCAGGAAGTTGCAAGACCCGAAGACTGATCAGTAAACAATGAAGTTTCATTTAAACATGGCAAAGTGTTATTAACGGTAAATCCAGCAACAGGGGCAATAGGATCAAATTTAAAGGATGCTATACGCGTTTTCCAATTTCTGGATCCTGAAGTCCCAATATACTCGGTTGTGTACCAAAATGTTTCATCATCGGTTGGATCAACCGACATCATACTATAATCGCCCCAGCGGGCAGCAGAACCTGATTGGTATCCAGTACTGTTTTTTATAGTTTGTTCAATAAAAGTCATTTGACCTAATGGATCGCTTGCAAACCTGCCTGTATATCGGATTGCAGGATAAATTGTTGCGTCAGAGACTGAATACCCAAGTGCAATATCGCCATTGCCATTCATGGCCACGCTACCCATCCACCTATTGGTTGCATCGGGCGAATAGGTGCCTTGTTGGTAAATTGCCCATCCACTCCCCGAATTCCTTAATTCGTACCACCTTATGCCCCCAAGCCCGGACCCGTTAGCATTAACCGTATGGTTTGTAACCATTGATTGGTGGCCGCCAAAATTGCGGTACTGTAACCTGTACATCAACCGGTCGCCCAATACATCCAACAAAACACCCGTGCCTAATTGGGGTATGCATTTGCCCGAGTAGCACAATTGTGAATTGAAGTCGGCAGTTACAACGCTTGAGGTTTCAACAAATGTGGAATTCTCAACGGTATTCCAATCGGCATGGAATTCCCAAATTTTCAGATAATTTTCACTTACCGAACTCCAATCATTGAAGTAAGTGAAATAATTAGGCTCGTTGGCAACAGGTGCTGTAGCACCATCCCAATCTGCTGGCAACATGCTTTGAGGGTCGGCACTAAAACCTAAGTCAAAATAAATCATACGGGCTGTAGGGTCGCCAATCAACATTTTTGATCGCTCAAATGCACATGCCCCAACACCGGCCCAGGATGAGCCAGATAAAAACTGGTTTACAGACATGTAATATCCATCAGACCAAACACCAAATTTTGGATAATCAGGCATTTTATTGCCGAATTCAAAAACATATCTATTCCAAGCACCAGTGGGATTTGCAGTTTGGGAAACAGCAATTAACATGGCATACTGTGTTGAGTTTGGTAACGAAAACTGTGCGATCATCCATCGGTTTGCAGCCTGATCGTATAGTACAATTGGGTCGCCATTATTGGTGCCGTTCCATGGAGCAGGGATTCCTGCCCAAATGGTGCTCAGGTTTGCCGGACCATAGAGCGAATTACCGGCCTTGTCCCAAATCTGGAAGCCCAAATTGACAACCTGCACATAATGATCGGGGCCAACATCGCCTTGTGTATCAGGAGGATAAACGCCATACGTATTGCTTATCCCATCAAAATTCCGGATTGGTGCCGTAGGTGCATGGGCACTGCTTTTTACAGCACCTTGAAGTGCAGGGTCGTTAGTATAAGGAAATTGGTTTCGTGTTAAATTCCTTAAAGCATGTAGGTTAAATTCATTTTTAACTTCATCCTCTTCAGTTTCTTTTTCACTTCCAACCTCCTGACGGCTGATTACTGGTATGTTGAGCATGGAAGGAATAGCATCGGAATATATGGCGGCTTTCGCAGAAGTTGGACGTAATTTTTGCTGCTGCGCGACTAACTGGGTTGAAATAAACAGTAACGGGCACAGCAAACCGATTAGTATGGTTCGTTTCATGATATTTAAGGAGTTGGATTGTTACAAATAGGAAGCTAGAAATCAATTAACAAATAGAAACTGGATTTGTTGATTGTGAGCCTGCGGGTGGGCTGTGAGATAGTCCGGGACAAATTTAGGAATTAAATGTTCTCGACTTTTATTTGATTGATGACAAAAATTTGTTTAATAAAAACAAAAACCTTCGTCACTTAAAGTGGACGAAGGTTTTCCGGAATTTTTGTTGCCAGAAGTTTTAGTTTTTTGTAGATTCGGTATTGCTTGATGCTTTCTTATCCATTGTACCATCTTTCGCACCAACTTCGGGACTATTTTCGCATTTTTCCATCCTCTGGTGTCCACAGCAGTTTTCGGTCTTGTGGCAACATTTGTGTCCCCGATTGAAGTGTTGCTGCCCAAGTGTAGCATAAAGCAACCCAAATGTTATCACTGCCGTGGATAAACCAATTATAAATTTCGATTTTCTGTTCATTTTATTACAATGATTATTAACTGTTTATTTTGTTTTTTCTTCCGAAATGTTTTTGCCAACCGGGTTTGATTGAAATTTTGATCCGTTATTGCAACATCCAAACGAATGGTTATTCTTGAATTCGGCATATTCTGCTTCGCTCATCGAGCGGATTTTATCGGCCATCGCGAACCTGAGCATGTTGTGATGTTGGCCACACCAACCATGAGCTTTCCTGTAAAAGATTAATCGCATGAGGATTGCGAAGATAAAGATGCCCAGTAACAATTTAGGTATAAAAAAAGCTATTGCCCCAATTGCTATTCCAGCTACTACTACTTTTAAAATTGATTTTGTCATTTTAAGTGGATTTAATTTTTCGATTATTATGTTCTTTATTGTTGAAGACGGCTTACTATGTTTTTTACTTTAAATCCATAAAAAAACCCACCGTTACTGATGGGTTTTATCATTCTTGACATTTATTGCTTGTTGAAACAACGGCTTTTCCATTGTTCTTTAAACTGTTGTTTCTCGTCATCATTCATTTCCATAAGTTTATCCTTAAGTTCCGGATGACCAAAATGATGCCTATGCATTCGGTGATGGTTCCCAAAATGGAAACCGCCAAACAAAATACGGCTCAGTGCAAACAATCCCATGCTTTGCCAATAGGTTAATGGCTGAAGGCTTGAAATTGAAGGCAATATCCAGTTCCAAAGCAGCATAACAACTGCACTTATCCCCAGGAAGCCAATGATGAGGAATGGAATAAAGAAACACTTTTTCCCGGAACAAAAGTTTTTACGTGGTGTGTCCATATTTTTTAGATTATTTATTGTTGGTTAATTCCAAATAGAGGTAATTTAGTTTGTTGCGTAAGTGCTTCACTGCGTATCCTTTACGGCTGATTATAGTTTTCAGTTTTTCGCCAGTTTGGTCAGCAATTTGCTGTAAAGTCATATCTTCCATTTCGTTGAGCAGGAATACTTCCTTTTGATTCGGGGGAAGTTCGTCCAAAGCAATTTGGAATTCTTTCCAAAACAATTCCTTGAAAAACGCCATTTCGGGGTTGCTGCTGTCATCAATCAGCAATAATTCTTTTAAATTGAATTCTCCTTCCTCATTTTCAAAAGCAAAATCTTCGATGGAGAGATTGCTTTTTTTGCGCGATTTATCCGTGATTTTATTTTTGGCCACTTCATAAATCCAGCCACTGATATTTTCTAATTCGGCAATGTTGTTAAGTTTACTGAGCTGATACCAAACATCTTGTAAAATATCTTCAGCATCTTCGCTCGACTTTACCCTACTTTTGATAAACCCAAACAACTTTTGCCCAAATTGCCGTATGGTTTTGGTTACAGACATCGGGGTTTGGTTGCTCATCGGGATATTTAATGTTGACTCCATATTTTAGGAGACGATTGAAGTTGATTTTTACTTTAAACGAAGGTATAAAAAAGTGGTTATTTTTTGGAAATTTTTACCCTCTATAAGTATGTAAGTATATCATTTGACTGAAAAAAAATAGCTTTTAGTTCAATTTTATTACATTTGCCTAATATTAGCATAAAAAATGGATTCCAGTAGCAATCGACATTCTTCAAGAAGCAAATACAGGTTAGTACGACGAATCAGAAGATGGTTCCGTAAAGTAACAGGGCAAAGTTCAGGAAATGTTCATCGTTCCCTTTCCTCGGAAAATACTCAAGTTGCTGGGCAACAATCTGTAACATCAACAAAAAAGCAATCTAATCATAAGAATTCGTATTTTTATAAATTATTCAGGCCAGTCAGGCATTGGTATCGCCGACAAACAGGCCAGGGTTCCGGCAGGGTTCATAGCCACAGATCTGGATCACATTCACCTTCTACCAGCCAGGTTCCAACTCCAACATCCGAAAGTACTGGATCAAGGGAACGTTCGCAAGGAATAGGAAGGGTAATTAGGCGATTGGGCAGAAGGTTTCGCAGGTTTTTCGGATTGGGCAGCTCCCGGTCGAGGAGTCAACGCAGTTCTTCGAGATCCTTTTCGACAGTTCCGGTACCTTCCCGGGAACGCTCAAGGCGCCAAAGAGCAGGCGGTTTTTCAAGGTCATTTAGGAGCATAAAGCGCCGACTGAGGAAATTGAGCGGTAAAAATGAACCTATTCGTCGCAGCAGCAGATCTTCAGCTCCAATAATTCAGCCTATAATTGTTGAAAAAGCAAAAGAAGCCGAACTTGACTATTTTCCATATTTCGTCAATTCAACCCTAATGTTTATGCTGGCTTATCTTGTGGCCTGGCTCACCCACCAGTTTGCGGTAATAGTTGCGGCTGCATTTTTCCATATCGATTCGGTTCTATTTTACTACGAGGTTATGTTTCCATGTGGTGTTTTGTCGCGCTTGTGGACAGTTTCAAATATCATACTTATTACCCTTACTGGTCCAATAGTATCCCTTATTACCGGAATGTTGTACCTCGAATTTGTGATTAGGCGAAAGCGTGCCCGGGGAAACATGCTCATGTTTTTCAATTGGCTTGTAATTCATTCGTTTTGCATGTTTTTTGCGGCATTTGTGGCCGGGGCAATTACCTGGCGTGGGTTTGGATATGCAATAAACTGGTCGAACCTGCCAATATTCGTGCGGATAATGGTGTCGGCTATTTTCTTGTTCCTCCTGAGTTTATTTGGGTACTATGGCACAAGGTTCATCCTCGAAACAACTAATTCAATTGACAGGATAAGGACCAAAAACCGTAAAATTTTCTTGTTGAACCAAACCCTGTTGCCGTGGGCATTTGGCACAGCTTTGTTGGCAGGCATAAAATACACATCACTTAAACCACAGCACAACAATATTTTAGCTTATGATTTGATTATTATTTTTGGGGTGTTGTTTATGATTGTGCCACAGTTTTTTAATAAGCGTGTAAGGCCAAACCTCAACGAAAATAAAATGAAACACACCCGTACCGAAATCAGCATTTTAGCTGTAGCGATTACAGTTTTGTCTTTTTTGGTTTTTAGGTTTGTGCTCGATTATGGTTTGCACATTTTACTTCATTTTTCGGTGAATTTGAGTTGGTGGAGGGGGTAAACGACCTAATCCAGTAATTTATTTTTGAGTCCACTCCGAAAACCCTCAATAAAAGAAAACCACGGAGCGATGTGCTGAGCTTGTCGAAGCAGCGCATAGGATACAGAGATACACAGAGTATAGTTAATCAGCTATTTAAGCTTTGTGAACTTAGCGAAGCGGTATTACACGATGCACTGAGACTTCGGCGTGAGCTCAGTCGAACGCTTGTCGAAGTGAACACCTAAAGAATACTCAATTGTGAATAAACTAAAGATTTAGTGCCTTAGTGGCAAAAGAGACTTTTCGGAGTGGACTTATATTTTAGATATTGGATACGCATAGGAATAGGCTAAATGCTGTGGCCCCTTTTCAATGGCCAAAGTTTACTTGCTTTCGCGAAATTTGATTGCTCCCGAACCAAAATAGAGAATGTTTATTGGCTTTGTTTAATTCAGAATGTTCGGATTGCGATTTGTGATTGGTTTTCAGCGGGTTATAATCGTCAATCGTAATTCGTCAATCGTAAATAAAAATAAAACTTTACTCTATGGACAGAATCTAATCAGGTACTTTCCAATTTTGCAAATGTATTTTTATAAATTAGAGTTGTTTTCAGTTCTTCTTTTCTAGTGGATTTATTCTATGTCAAATTAAAATAAATGGCATAGTTTTACAAAAAAATAACACTTGTAAGGTCAGGTAAATTTTGAGAGCCAATAATTGCAAAGAAGAACATGAACATTCAATCCTTTCCGTGATTAAATTCCGGAATTCTTTGTATGTCCAAACCCTTTTTTTTAATTCTACTGATTTATAAAACTAAACCCTGAACCAACAAATCAAACAAAACTTATAGAAATTATGAAAAGTAAACTCACCTTTACATTTATTGTTCTCACCCTTTGCATTAACCTTGTCCTCTTTGGTATGGAAAAGAAAAAAGAATTTAAAATTCCTTATGAAAAATATGTTCTGGCCAACGGAATGAATGTTATTCTTCATGTTGACAGCACTAATCCAATCGCGGCTGTATATGTGGTTTACCATGTCGGTTCGGCAAGAGAAGTTGAGGGGAAAACCGGTTTTGCACATTTATTCGAACACCTTAGGTTTAACGAATCGCAGGATATACCTCAAGGACAATGGTTTAAAAAACTCCAGACTGCCGGGGCAAGCGGTGTAAATGGTTCCACAAGCAACGACAGGACAAATTATTATGAGGTAGTTCCTAATAATGCTGTTGAAATGGCCTTATGGATGGAAGCTGACAGAATGGGATTCCTGCTTAGTAAGGTAAACCAGGAAACATTTGTAACCCAACAGAATGTGGTGCAGAACGAAAAACGGCAGGGAGATAACAAAGCCTATTCGCAAAGCGAATACATGTCAACCAAATTATTATATCCATCAACGCATCCTTATGGGCATACCGTTATCGGCGAACTTGACGATCTCGCAGCAGCATCACTTCAGGATGTTGTTGATTTTCACAATAAATATTATGCACCAAGCAATGCAACTCTTATTGTTGTAGGAGATATTAAAATTGAAGAAACAAAGAAATGGATTGACAAGTATTTTGCGGAAATAAAATCCGGTCCGGCTCCCGAAGCTTTGCCCAAAATGCCTGTTAAGCTAAACGAAACAGTAAGAGCCTATTGTGAAGATAACCTGGCAAACGCTCCAAGGTTAGGGATGCAGTATCCTACCGTGGAAGAATATAACAATGATGCGTATGCACTTGAATTTTTCGGTAGGATTTTTTCGGGAAGCAAAAAATCAGCATTATATAAAGTGATTGTAGAGGAGAAAAAACTTGCAGTTTCAGTATCGGCACGTCAAAGGAGTTCGGAAATTGCCGGCGAATTCGGCATCACAATTACTGCTTTACCAAATATTAAATTAAGCGATGTTGAAGCCGCTGTGAAAGAAGCATTCCTGCGATTCGAAAAAGACGGGTTTACAGAAAAAGATGTGGAACGGCAGAAAGCAGGTATTGAATACGGCTTTTACAGTTCCAGCGCAAGCGTTCTGGGTAAAGCCAGGCGCTTAGGCGATTACAACATTTTTAAAGACACACCTGATTATATGACAACCGATTTCAACAACCGGATGAGCGTCACAAAAAAAGATGTTTTGAGAGTGTATAACAAATACATCAAAAATCAGAATTACGTGATTACCAGCATTGTTCCAAAAGGAAAAGCAGATCTGGCAGCAGCGGATTCAAAATTGTGGGTTGTTGAGGAAGAGTCGATCGATAAACAGGGGACTAAAAAGAAAGATATCGTAAATGCTCCTTATGTGCCGATTCCTTCAAAAATTGACAGAACCATCGAACCCGTTAAAGGTCCTGATCCGGTTGTGAATATTCCGGCGATTTGGCAAGACAAAACCGTAAATGGAATCCCTGTTTTCGGAATAAGGAAAAGTGAATTGCCGCTGGTTCAGTTTTCCATTATTTTGAAAGGCGGAATGCTTCTGGACAGCCACGATCTGATTGGAGTAGGCTCATTAACGGCACGCCTGATGAACCAGGGAACAAAAACAAAAACACCTGTTGAACTGCAGGAAGCCATCCAGGATTTAGGCGCAAACATCAGTATTTACGGCGACAAAGAATCAATTACAATTTCAGGGAGTTGCTTGTCAGGTAAATTGCAGGAAACGGTTGCTCTTGCAAAAGAAATGATACTCCAGCCCCGCTGGGATGAAACTGAGTTTGATCTGGCTAAAAACCAAACGATTGAAGGTCTGAAAAGAACAGAAACTGCACCTGCTTCTATAGCTCAAAGCGTGTTCAGCAAATTGGTTTACGGTGCGGATAATATCCTGGCAAGTGAAGCGGCCGGAACAATAAAGTCAGTTGGAAATATTACACTCCCTGATTTAAAGAAATACTATGATCAGTTTTTCTCGCCTTCAGTCTGTAAAATAAGTATAGTAGGAGATGTATCTCAACAGAAGGCTGTTGAATTGTTCAATAGTTTAAAAGACTGGAAAGTAAAAGACGTGAAAATGCCGGATGTTCCGGGTAATACTTCGGCAAAACCGGGAATTTATTTTATTGATATTCCCAATGCAAAGCAATCGCAGGTTCTGGCTGGGCATTCTGGACCCAGCTACATGAATCCTGATTTTTATAAAGCGGTTGTGGTAAATTATAAGCTGGGCGGTGATTTCAGCAGCGTTCTGAATATGATTTTACGCGAAAAGAAATCGTTCACTTATGGAGCCCGTTCATCGTTCAGCGGTGCTACATACGGAGGCCAGTTTCTTGCCAGTACTTCGGTTCAAAGTAATTCGACATTTGAAACTACCCAAATCATACGTGATGAAGTGAAAAAGTATAATGAAGGAATTACGAAAGATGATCTTGACCAGGTAAAAAGCACTTTATTGCTCAGCTATTCAGGTAAATTTGAGACCTTACAGCAACTCAATGAAATGCTTGCCCCTATTGTTATTTATAATCTTCCTTTCGATTACATAAAACAACGGGAAGGAATTGTACAGAAAATAACTCCGGCCGAACACACTCTGTTGTCGCAGCAGTTTATTCATCCTGATAAACTCATTTATCTGATTGTCGGCGATAAGGCTACTCAATTTGATGCCTTGAAAAACCTCGGTTTAGGCGAGCCAATTTTATTAGACAAGGAAGGGAAACAGATAACTAATTAGTCAAAACATGTTTCAGGATTTTTTCCCGGCATTAGTAATCACATATTCCAAATTTACACAAAACAGGAGGTCACTTTCGCCTCCTATTTCTAATTCCAACAACAACCCCAAACCCTCGCAGCGGTTTTTGCCAACCCTTCGAGCGGTTGCTTTTAAAAACCTTATTTCTGTATCAAGGTTTCAGAGTGTCAATAAACAGAGCCATCAATTATTCTTCTTCAATCATACGCTGGGTTAGAATCCGCGCACAAACTTTACCTGATAAAACTTGTTACTACTTTCTTCACTGCGGCTGGTGCCGGCAATGTGCTTTTGGTTTGTTCACGCATTTTGAGTAACCAAGCCATATTATTGCCAAGTACGCTCATTATCTGTGCACCTTCATGGTCTTGTTCCACCTCTCCAGGAGTTCTTCCGTGGATAATGTTCCAGTAACTGGAAGTGGCTAATATCATTTCGGAATAAGTGAGATAATGATTCAGACTATCGAAAGTTACCGATCCTCCGGTGCGGCGTACAGCAACCACCGCGGCTCCAACTTTTTGCCGGAATAATCCCCCGTTACTGCCCGAAACATAGAAAGCCCTATCGAGAAAGCATTTCATGGTTCCTGCAATACCTGCATAATATACCGGGGAAGCGAGTATAATACCATCGGCATTCTTCATGCTTTGTATCCATTCGTTAAGGTTATCTCCGGTAGTAGTGCACATTTCATCCTTATTTTTTGCACAGTTACCACATGCCAGGCAACCTCTTACCCCTTTATTCCCAATATGGATGATTTCAAAATCAATACCGTTCTCTTCCAGTTGCGCACCAACCATCCTTAAAGCATGGTATGTATTTCCTTCTTTTTTCGGACTTCCGTTTATGGCTACTACTTTCATTTATCGTGTTTTTAAACTTATTCATATTCAGTGAATATTGAAATCCAAAATTATTCCTTTTTTCAAAGTAAACAGCAGTTGGTATAGCATATCTTCATCTGGAAGTAGAAGGCACACGTGCGTGCATTGCTTTCAACCAAATTTTCAAAGTATATCATTTTCAAATTCCCACATTACCGCATTACCGCATTAGCACATTACCACATTTTCAAATCCCATAACCCCAAGGATAAAAGACCCCACCCAAAACGACAAATCACTCATTCAGCCAGTAGGGGAGAGGCTTATAATTGAAGAAACCTATACCAGGCCAGTATATCCCCATACATCAGGCTATCATCAGGCAAAAAAAGCCCAGAAAGCAAACAATCAAACCTACACCCTCGGCGACAGAATAAACCCCAACTCATAGCTCACTACTCTCCACTCAACACTCACAAACTTACTCAAATCTTCAACATTTATTGACCCTAGAATATAACACAAAAATAAATTGAGCGGTCACCATCAAACAACTATTTAATCAATTTCAAATGTCAGAAGAAATTCTAATCCATCAATTTTCAATTGTTGGCAATTCGATTTATTTAGAATACATGGAAGAATTTGCCTTCTTCAGATTTAATAGATTGGGTCAATAATGTTTCAAATATCAATTTATACTCTGCTTTAATCCTTCAGTACGTTTCGGGCGTATCATATCTTCATATATATTAGGGTTAGGTCGCTCACAATCCAATCCTTCAAATGTTTTTTTGTCAACACTCAAAGTGGATGAAATCATGGAGTAGTAGAAAATCAATGGCGGGAATCCCTTGTGCCTCTCCTTTATCTGTAGTAATAACGCCACCCACTGTAACGAAAATTTCGGATGTGGCTTCAACCGTTCACACTCATCTTATTAACTGATTAGGCGTGTAAGGATACTAATTGGTTGCTTGCGCTTTTTAAAATTTTCTGTTGAAACTTCTTAATATTTTCTACATTTGAAAATCCTAATTCCTTCAAATAAATAGGTTTGTAGTTTACAATTCCTGTTTAAAACAAAATATTATGAAAAATATCACATCCTTTAGCCTGTTTTGTTTATTGTGTACGATAATTGCTTTTAGCAGTTGCAGCAAGAAGACAAATCCTAAAAACATTGAACCAGATCAGATTCTGGCCACCGAAAAACTCTTCGATCTTTCGATGAGCACTCCTGAACGCGATTCCATGATCGATATGCTCGAGAGCCAACTGGCCGACTATAAAATAATTCACAGCCAGTCTATCGATAATTCGGTTCCGCCGGCTTTATGGTTTAATCCCGTTCCTGCCGGTGTAAGCTATAATAACGTCCAATTGCCAATCGACTGGAAATTGCCGGCAAAGGCTGAATTACCAGTTGATAAAAACCAGCTTGCTTATTATACCGTTGCCGATCTCTCGGTACTGATTCGTACCCGAAAAATAAGTTCGGTTGATCTCACCCGCTTTTACCTCGAAAGGCTTAAGAAATTCGGTGACACCTTACATTGTGTGGTTTCATTAACCGAAGAAAGGGCCATGAGGCAAGCCCGTAAAGCTGATGAGGAACTATCACGAGGTATCTGGCATGGACCTCTACATGGAATTCCATATGGGATTAAGGACTTATTTGCCGTTCAGGGATACAAGACCACCTGGGGAGCCGCACCGTATAAAGACCAGGTTATCAATGCCGATGCAGCCGTTGTGACGAAACTGGATGAGGCAGGGGCTGTATTGGTAGCCAAATTCTCTTTAGGTTCATTGGCCATGGACGATGTGTGGTTCGGAGGATTAACCCGCAATCCATGGGATTTGAAACAGGGATCGAGCGGCTCGTCGGCAGGATCAGCTTCGGCCACAGCCGCCGGATTGGTTCCCTTTGCAATCGGAACAGAGACATGGGGATCGATTGTTTCGCCCAGCACCCGTTGCGGGGTCACAGGCTTGCGTCCCACCTTCGGACGTGTAAGCCGTACCGGAGGGATGGCATTAAGCTGGAGCATGGATAAAGTCGGACCTATCTGCCGGAATGCATTCGACTGTGCATTGGTTTTTAATGCCTTGCGTGGATCTGATGGTATCGATAAATCGGTTACCGATTATCCTTTTAATTATAATGCAACGGTTGATTACAGGAAACTTAAGGTTGGTTACTTGCAATCACTTTTCGGGAAAGATGATGAAAATAGGGTGAACGACAGTATTTCGCTTGCAGTATTCCAAAAAATGGGGATAATACTCACGCCTGTTGTATTGCCCGATTCGGCCACAATCCCTGTTAAATCCCTGGCTATTATCCTTGTAGCTGAAGCCGCAGCAGCTTTTAATGACCTGACAATGAGTAATAAAGACGACGAATTGAACCTGCAGGATAAAAACGCCTGGCCTAATATTTTCAGGTCGGCACAATTTATACCTGCTGTTCAGTATATACAAGCCAACAGGCTTCGCTACAAGCTTATCCAGGAAATGTACTCGGTTATAAAAGATTTTGATGTTATCATCTGCCCTACAGATGGGGGCAACCAGATGCTGCTTACCAACCTTACAGGGAATCCTTGTGTTGTCGTTCCAAATGGATTTGACAAAAAGGGTCATCCCACGAGTATCAGTTTTATTGGAAACCTATATGATGAAGCAAACATTTTAGCTTTGGCTGCCATTTACCAGAGTGCTACTGAATATGATAACCAAGTGCCTCCCTTGTTTAAATAATTTCAGAAAATACAATTAATAGTTGGTTCTTCCCGATGCAGACGGATTATACTTGCTGCCGCGCCTTTATAACCCGTGCCATTTATAAACCCCATACTGCCCTCATGCCCCTTGAGAGCATGCTACAAATACTCCTTACTATTCTCATATTTCTTTATGAGTAAAGGAGCATAATCACCCCTGATGGCGCTAGTTTGTAACGCGTGACGGTACAAGCAACAATGAAATAAGCAAATATTTCTAATTCCAAAAACAATCCCAAGCCCTTGAATCGTTTTTGCCAACCCTTCGAGCGGTTGCTTAAAATAGGCAAAAAATATACCATTACCAATACCGTTACCAAAAACAAAAACCGCTTGTAAATACAACATTTACAAGCGGTTAAAATATGTTTTGCGGAGAAGGGGGGATTCGAACCCCCGGTACCCTAATCGAGTACGACAGTTTAGCAAACTGTTGGTTTCAGCCACTCACCCACCTCTCCAGTGGTTATGAATAAACTAATTAGCTTGTCCAAAAACGGAGTGCAAAAGTAATCATATTAATTATAACTCCAAATATATTTTAAATTTCTTAGGTTATTTCTTCGCAATAGGCCGAATCGAAAGAAAATCATAAGCCGGACACAATTTTTGAAACATATTCAATGTTATTAGGATTGATACCAATTAACCCTACATTTGCCGAAAACACAATCCGTCATAATTTTTCAACCTTCAACATTTAATCATCAATTTCAATTTTGTATGAAAAAAATAATTTTTGCATTAGTGTTTACAATGCTCGTTACTTCAGGCTTTGCCCAAATTTTAGCGACAGCCAACTCGCCAGAATACAAAAACATACTTAAAATGTCGGCTTCGCTCTTCACGCGCAACACTTTTCAAATGGGATATGAGAGGTTTTTCAATCCAAACACTAGTTTTGTGCTTGCTGCCGGGATGAGTTTCAAAGATTCGGACTATGAAAAAGTTTGGGGCGTGCGTACCGAAGCCCAGATGAAATTCCATGTTTACACCATTGTTAAACCCGATCAAAGCCATAGGCTGTATTTCGCACCGTACCTTTTGAACGAATATTATGAAACAGAAGGCACACAATATGACAATTATGGAAATTCGTATTGGCAGACCGAATCATTTGATGCTTTTGGAGGAGGGATGTTGTTCGGTTGGTCGTTTTCGTTTGCTAACCGAATAAACCTCGACATTTATACTGGTGGCGGATTGCGAAAGACATTTAATTATGATAACACTGACAATGATTATTATTACGATAATGGGGTTTTTGATTATGCATACAGTGGCATATCGCCAAGATTAGGAATTGATGTGGGATTTTGGTTTTAAAAACCTATTATATTACATATCAAGTAAATTTAGCCATAAAATGGAAAATGCGACACATTCCATTTTATGGTTAATTGGTTGAACAACACATAACAGCCCTTTGTAATCTTTCAATAGATACTGTAATCACAGGCAATGTTACCCTTCCCTCAAAATATTATAAACTGAATCCCTTTCGGCAGGCAAGCGGCCGGCTTTAATTATCAATTGCCTTATTTCGTCGCTGCTCAAGGATGGGTTTTGGTCGCCGGCACCTGCAAGTGAATATATTTTTGTAGAATCGTTAATAGTACCATCCAGATCATCAACACCAAATGCCAGCGAGAGTGCGGCCATTTCCTTGCCAATCATGGGCCAGTAGGCTTTTATATGGCTAAAATTATCGAGATAAATCCGTGAAACTGCATAATTCCTCAAATCTTCAATCACCGAAACTTCTTCGATGTACGACATATCGTTATTCTTGTTTTTGAACTTTAACGGGATGTAGGCATTAAAACCTCCAGTGCGGTCTTGTAATTGGCGAAGCAATTCGATATGGTGTATGCGATGCTCAAATTGCTCCACATGGCCATAAAGGATGGTAGCATTGGTTGGTATGCCGAGTTTATGCGCGGTTTCGTGAATCTCAAGCCATGCTTCGGTTGATGATTTTTTACCGCAAATCTGCTCCCTGATTTTATCGTCGAATATTTCGGCACCTCCGCCTGGGAGCGAATTAAGCCCTGAATCCTTGAGCAGTTGCAGGCCTTGTTCAAAACTCAATCCCGACCGCTGCGCCATATATTCAATTTCAATGGCTGTATAAGCTTTTATATGCAGGCTTGGCCTTGCTTCGTGCACACGTTTTACCAGGTCGGCATAATAATAAATATCGCGCCCAGGATGCACCGCGCCCACAATATGAACTTCGGTAATATCGTCGCCAAGGTTTACAACAGTTTTCACCATTTCGTCAACCGTAAGCTCCCATGATTCTTTGCTTTGGTGATGCGAATACGAACAAAATTTGCAATCGTAAACACAAATATTGGTAGGCTCGATATGTACGTTGCGATTGTAAAACACATACTCGCCAACCTTGCGTTTCCTCACCTGATCGGCAAGCAAAGCCAATAAGGATGTTTCGGCATCGCGGTAAAGTAGTACGCCTTCATCGGGTGTAATGCGCTGCGAATCCAATACTTTTAAGGCAATTTCTTTAATGCGTCTTTCGATTGACGCTGCTTCAATTATATGTTGTATTGTCATGTAAATCAGGTTTTGGATGTCGGATGTCGGATGTTAGATGTTAGATGAGGGATTTTAGATTTTAGATGTGGGATGTCAAAAGGGGAGGTGGGAAATATTGAGAAACAGAAACATCAATTTACTGCTTTAATATCCGGAAATACGGGCATCTCAACCTCTCAACCCATCAACCCCTCAACCCATCAACATCTCAACACTTCGACAACGCTCAGTGTCCGCCCATCAACCTCTCAACCCATCAACCTCTCAACCCATCAACCTACTTCCCATCAGCAATAATAACCTTATGCACCTGCACTTGATCGCCTTGTGTAACCCGAAGGATAAACATGGTTCCAAAGTTGGGGAGTTTGATGGTATTATTGGTTGAAGTACCTCCTGAAAACTCAAAGTGTTGCGCTATTTTTCCTTGTGGATCGAAAACATCAATCAGTATATCGTTGGTGTTGAGTATATCCGAAAAAATATTTACTTCGCCAGTTGAGGTTGGGTTTGGCGATATTACTGCTTTAACATCAATATATTCATCCTTTGCAAGGGTATCAATATTCAGGTAATTCTCAACAATTAGCTTGATGTTCATTTTGCCATTCCTGTCGAAACGTATGCCAACTGGGTTTTGTTCGGTTGATTCGGGAGGTGTGCCACCTTCGAAAAACCAATGCCATGAGTCAGGTTTTCCCGACGAAAGATCCTGAAAATCAACACTTCCACCAACGGGGATTACCTCGCTGCTGGCAGAAAAATTTGCGTGTGTATAATTTTCGTTGAACGAACCCTGCATTTTGGTCTTTCCGGTATTGGTAGGATCGAGCCAGGGTTTGAGCTGCTGCGAAGCTAAGCTTCCGTTCGATTGCCAGGAGAACTGAACTTTTCCGTACTTATCCAAACCCGATTTGTCCGAACATCCACTTTCGCCACCAGTAAGCGAGCCAATAACCAATCCTTCGTTATCGAACAACGCCGAGCCAGACGAACCACCTTCCGTAACGCCGATGTATCCACTGCTGGTGGCAGCCCATTTCACTACCCAATGCGTGTTAGGTGTTGATTCCCAAGTGCCGGAGGTTGGGGGAACTGTGTAAGTAGATATTTTTTTAACCTGCCCGTTTGGATGGTGGATGCAAACCCCTGATGTTGAAATTTCATTATTGGCATCCCAGCCACAGTAATAAGGCCTGTAATTGGAAGGGATTTCGGACAGCAGTTTAACTAAAAGGAAATCGGACCCAACATCGTTTGGATTATCAGATAATGCAACTTTTTCGGCCCCGGTAATAGTGAAGTTTGTAGCCGCAGAAGTTATACAAGTGGGAGCTTCGTAATTGAAATAAAAAACCCAAAGGCTCAAATCGTTGGCTGTTGCCGAAACCCCAGAACTTTTGCTGCAATGGGCAGCCGTAAGCAACAGATTGGCAAAATCCTGCTTTGTATTATTTAGCAATGTGCCCGAACACCAAAAATAACTTTGTCCAACCTTGGAATATATTTTCACCACCCCTTGTTTTTGATCTTGCCAATTCAGGCCTTCACTGCAATTAATATTAACTTCGCAGGTATCGGCAGCAAGAGTAGATGTGTTTTTGGGGATTGGTTTATCGAAGTTGCGGTACATATACACAAGCCCGTTGATTTCGATTATTCCTTTTTTGCTAACATATTCAGGTTCATAATATTCGACCGTAATTTCATCGCCATAAACCGGACGGGTGGTAAACAAATTATTCTTCAATACCTCATTTGCAGTAAATGAACCAAGTATTGTATTATGGTCAGGGGTATAAACAAACAAATCAGCCCCTTCGGGCAAGTGCAAATTACTAAAGTTTAAACCTATTCCTAAAGCGGATTTACACTTTAAAGTAAGGCGCCATATCCGGCCACCATTTGGCAAGAAGTTAAATTGACCGGCATTTTCCATTGTTACCGAAACAGGCAATTCAATCCCAACCCTATAAGATTTTTCAAGCATCGCATCAGCATTGTCCTCTTCTGCAAGCTTGAGCAAATCGGGTGGGGCAATTTCCATTGTTAAAAGTTCTGATTTTTGCGACTGTAGCAGGCTGAAACTTCGCGGTAGCCCACCTCTATCGATTTGACAGAATGCTGAATAAGCGAAAAAAGTAAGAAGAAGCGATAGAAAGCAGGTATAAATACGTTTCAAAGTAGCGTGATTTTAAATTTATACAAAGGTAAATAAAAAAGGGTGAACGGTGATTGGGGGATTTAGAATGTATTGAACGATTTAATGCTGAATCCACTGAGAAAACCCTAAAAGAAGAAAACCAAGGAGCCGTGAGTCAAAAAGAACCGCTTCGAGTGTTGGTAAAAACCACCCGAAGGGTTCATTTTCAAATTTTCAAACTAATTGATCACAACATAGGCACAATAGGGCACAGTGGAGGATATATTGATTTGTAACTTTCCTATATTTTCAAATTCCAAAACTAAATTATCAACACAATAGGCACAGTAGGGCACAATAGAGGGTATGTAAATTCGAGTCCACTCCGAAAAGTCTTTTTTAGCCACAAAGACCCAAAGCCTCTAAGCTTCACTAAGTCTATAACGCTGAATAGCATTGCTTTGTGAACCTTTGTGTCATAGTGCCTTAGTGGCGGTTCTTAATTTTTAGGATATCTGAGTAGATTCGTATTTGTAACTTTCGTGCATTTTCAACTTCCTGCATTTTCACATCCCCAAATCCTTGACAGAACCACTTCGAGGGTTGTTAAAAACCAATTGTAGGATTCATTTTCACATCCCCAAATTTTCACATCCCCAAATTAACCCATTATCGCATTCCCACATTCCCACATTTTCAAATTTTCAAATTTTCGAATTAACACATTATTTACCCCCAATCGGCTTCGCCCCATCTGGCAATTTAACTGGAGGTCCGAAGGCAGGGGTGGTAAGGAATGTTTCATCGCGCAGGGTTTTGATAAATGAAACCAAATCCGCTTTTTCATTGGGTGTAAGCTGTATTCCGCCATCGTAGGCATGGTGCATCAGCGGATGTACGTTTGCCGACCAGATAATTCCCTGCGAATAAAAATCTATGACTTCTTCCAAAGTTTTAAACCGCCCATCGTGCATGTAAGGACCTGTTAGTTCAATGTTCCTCAAGGTTGAAGCTTTGTAAGCACCATGATCGGATGGATCGCCGGTAACAGAAAAACGGTCGCGGGAATCGTTGAAAACAGAATCTTTGCCATTGTTATAAAAAAGGTTTGTGGTAAACAGGGGGTTGCCGGATCCACCATGGCAATGAAAGCAATCGGCACCTTCCTCGGTCATAAAAAGCACGTAACCATTTAATTCGTTGGTGCTGAGCTGCTGTTCTCCACGCATGTATTTGTCGAATTTTGAATCGGATGAAATCAAAGTGCGAGAAAATTGTGCTACTGCCTTACTGATATTTTTCATGGTAACGGTATGGGATCCAAAAGCTTTATAGAACAGTTCGGGATAACCATTTATACTCTGTATCAAGGCTTTGGTTTTGTTGGTGTCGCCAGCAAATTCGTGAGGCGCAGTAACTGCCATGCCAACAATATCTTCAATATTCCTTTGTGCAGGATTAGGATTTTCCTCATAAATTGAACCTGACCATAAATAGCCCGACTCGTTCCAAACCAGGTTTATCATCGGAAGCATAAAATGTGGGGTATTTATGCCCGTAATCCCAAAAGTGCGCCCACCAATAAATTTAGGATGGTTTATCCCACACTCGAACGAACTGGATTGCAAATGGCAAGTACCACAACTCATCAAACTGTCGGGATGGGTTTTACCTGATAAACGCCCGTCGTAAAAGAGGTTTCGTCCTAATTCCACACCTTCCACAGTCATTGGGTTATTCGAAGGGATATTCATACGGGTGGGGAAATACTTTGGCACAACAATTTGATAAGGTGTAGGGTTGTAATCCGCCGCATCCTCATGTTTACAATCAGAGAAAAGAAAAGCAAAAATGATGATGCCCAAAATGAACATCATCCGGGAAATAAACCATCTAAAATTCCCAAGTACCATACAACTCATTACTTTCCGATTAATTTAATTTTGATGCACAATCCAAATCAGTGCCTGCAATAGCCTTTTCAACTGGCGTATCGTTTGTTACGCGCAACGCATCCCACCTTCCACATCCCACATCGCACATTGCACATCCCACATCCAACATCCCACATCCCACAACTCACTTTCCCGAAAAAGAAACCTCAAAAGCATTGGCACCATTTTTACAAGCTTTCAGCATGGCATCCTGGTTTTGCATAATTTGCCCGCCGGTTTCGTTCCAATCCCATAAATTTGGGGTTTCGAACCATTTTTCGATGTTCATGGTAATAGTAAATTCATTTCTGGTAGGGTTGGTTTGTATATTTAATGGGAGCGTTACCTTAAAATAATTTTGATAAAAAACAGTCCCTTCATCGTTCATACCAATACCAAGGTGTAGGTTAAACGGTTTTATTGTATCGCCGGTAGCTTTCCATTTCCCGTTCATTTTCATATAATGATACCCGCCGCCCATCATATCCGGCCAAAACATATCCCGTTCGGGAGGGTTGACAAACAAACCGATTTTGTTTTTTGCCTCATTTATCCCAAAAACAAATGAAATGCTTGAGTAGCTTGTAACCGGCAATAGGTCTGTTGGGGTCCATTCCAAAGTGGCAGGAATGTCAATGTCAACATAGTGGATTGCACTGTCGGATTCTATCGTAAACACTTGCCCATCAGAAGTAATAAGTTGTACTTCCGAAATAAAATACTGCAATTCGTCAACCTGATATATATTTCCAGCTTTATTGGTGTATTTCATTGTGCCCTTTTGCAATTGCGCACCATCCACATTGGTTTTAAAAACAAAAAGTGGAGTTATGGGTTCAACTTTTTCGTCGTTACACGAAACGAGGAGTAACATTAAAACAATAAGGGAAAAGGTAAATTGATAGCGTTGAGGGGTCATTTTTCTGTTTTGGTTTAAAACGCACAAAATTAGCCAATATTACACATCAAACTTCCCTGATTCCATGCAAGATGTTTTTTTGATGTGCTGAGGGGATCTTAGAGTTTTTAGGTGTTTTCCTGAATGTTTTTCCACTTTCTGTTTCTTGTCCTTTTGTCTTGACACAAAAGTACCAAAAAGTCAAGGCTTTATATAAATTTTACACATCTGTACACCTTGGTAAATACCCGCAAAACATGGCTTGACAGTTTGGGTACAACATCCTTGGAGCAGGTGAAGCTGTGTTTTGCTACGCACGTGCCCGCGCGATTTACCATCGGCTACATCTGCGTAAAATTTCTATAAGGCCAGTCCCTACAACCTCAAAATCTACAATATTTACCCAGAGCCTTCCGAACCGGTTTTGCCCCAGGCAAGGACTATCTTGCGAAGGACAGGCCTTATAAAAATACGATAGCGGTTCTTAGACGGAGGTATGTGCGGGAGGCATGTGCGTAGCAATACACAGCAACGACAAAAGTTTGGAATTGTGCCATATCAAATGCCTTGTATTGCGGGAAGATAACTTCGGCTTAGAAACGCAACGTATTTTTATAAAGCCTTGATTTTTTGTTACTTTTTGATCAAGCAAAAAGTAAGAGAATGTATTCAAATCGATAATACCAATCAAGAAGTAAATTCTAATCACTTTTCCGTCAAGCAATAAACTAGCACATCAAAAAAACTTATAGCCTGATTCCACTCTCAATTTGTTGCTATCTTTGCACCCCCCAAAAATCAGTTCACAAATTTGATTGATAAGCTGAATCGCTATTTCTAATTTGGTTTTTAGGCAACCCTTTTCATAAAAAAATACAGACATGAAATTTAAACCAGGAGATAAAGTAAGGTTTCTGAACTCAACAGGGGGCGGGACGGTAGTAAAAGAGATCAATGCATTTATGGTTTCGGTCGAAATTGAAGATGGTTTCGAGATACCAACCCTTAGCAGTGAGCTTGTTGCCATTGAACCGGCTGGCACTTCGGGCGATTTGTTCTTGAACAAAAACGAAAGGCGGAGTGAAATTCCGGTAAAAAAGGAAGAACCAAAGCCTGAAGTTGTTGAGGATGAAAGGCTGAGCAAAATCGTGCTTCGTGGCGAGGGCCAACAAATGTCGAACGGGGTTTTTCTTGCCTGGGTCCCACAGGATCAGCAGCGTTTGCTTACCGGCGGTATTGATGTATATTTGGTAAACAACACTTTACACGACATACTCTACACCTTTTTTATCAAAAATGCTGATGGGAATTTTTCGGGCATGGATTATGGCTCGGTTCCACCTGATTCGAAAATTGTGATTGAGAGCATTGTTCGCGACGATATTGGGCTATGGTCGAATGGGGTGGTTCAGGTAGTTTTCTTTTCCGATGAAAATGAAAAAGTACTCATGCCTGTTAGTGCTACATTCAGGATAAAAGGTTCTGTCTTTTTTCAGGAAGGCAGCTACCACGAAACCCGTTTCCTGGCCAACCGCAAATCAATTATTTATACAGTTTGCGAATTAAACAGGATACCAAGCACTTACGAACAGCTACTGATAGAAAAAGAGAACCAGCAACCCATCCCGGCCGCGGCAGTGCGCTTTAAGCCCGAAACCGCTATTGATAATTATCGCACCGCCCCGGGCGAAGCTGAAATTGATTTGCATATTTCGGCTTTGCGCGATGAATACGGAAAACTTACGCCCCACGACATACTTACCATACAAATGGGCGTTTTTGAACGCATGTTGGATAGCGCAATTGCATTCAGGTTCAATAAAGTGGTTTTTATTCACGGTATCGGTAACGGAACTTTAAAACAAGCCATAATTAAACGCCTTGCCGAATATGAAGATATTGAATTCCGTACAGCATCCTTTGCTAAATATGGAAATGGCGCGGTTGAACTTTTGTTAAGGAAAAACCAATAGGATGTGGGAGGTGGGAGGTCGGATGTGCGATGTCGGATGTCGGATGTCGGATGTCGGATTTCGGATTTCGGATTTCGGATGTCGGATTTCGGATGTCGGATTTCGGATTGGGTGTCCTATCATGAAATAGGTTGACAAGAAGTTTAGTTCATAACTTTACAATTTGTCAAAAATGGGACAGAACAAAGTGCGACGCACCTTCAGTGAACCTTTCAAGCGGGAGAAGGTTAAAATGCTTGAAGATAGACAAAT